>JAJEDS010000214.1 GCA_022821365.1 Dehalococcoidia bacterium
CAGCCCATCATTTAACACAGAAGCGCAGAGAACGTGGAGTTGCACGGAAAAACTCTGTGCTCCTCCACGTTCTCTGCGCCTCTGTGGTGAAAGGTAATCCCCAAATGCGATCGCCCTGGGGGTTGGCAAAGGTGACCGCCAGACTTTGCGGCTCTATGCCTCTTCGTGAAGTGGGCGGCAGTCCGGTCCCTGGCCGAGTTCAGCTTGACGCCTATCCAAGCCCAATGCTAAAATCCCGCTACGAATTCGCCCACTTTCACATACGATTTAGCTGTCTGGGATGTTCTTATTTCACCGATTTCTGGTGAGGGAACCCCCGGAAGGAGGATGGTTAATGGCCCCGGAGATAATGAAGGGACTTAAGGATGTTTACCTGGACACCACCAAATCCAGCTTCATTGACGGTTCGGTGGGAAAGCTCCTTTACCGGGGCTACAGCATACACGACCTGGCGGAACATTCCACTTTCGAAGAAGTGGTATACCTGTTGCTCTATGGCAAACTGCCCACCCAGCAGGAACTGTCAGATTTCGACAACACCCTCCGCGCCAACCGCCGCATTCCCGACGAAGTTATCCAGGTCCTGGACCTGGTCAAGAACAGCCACCCCATGGACGCCCTGCGCACCGGCCTTTCCGCCCTCTCCGCCTTTGACCCTGAGGTTAACGACAACTCGCCTGAGGCCACCATCCGCAAAGGCATCCGCCTCACTGCCATGGGGCCGACCATCGTGGCCGCCCACCACCGCCTGCGCCAGGGACTGGAACCCGTGGCCCCTAACCCCGACCTGAACCATGCGGGTAATTTCCTCTACATGCTGTTTGACGAAATCCCCGACGAGGAAACCACGCGCCTGCTGGACGTGGACTTTATTCTCCACGCCGAGCACGGCGCCAACGCCTCATCCTTTGCCGCCCGGGTAACGGCTTCCACTATCTCCGACCTGCACTCCGCCGTAGTAACCGGCGTGGGCACCCTCAAGGGGCCGGCCCACGGCGGCGCTGCCGAGGAAGTGATGAAGATGTCGCTGGAAATCGGCCAGCCCGAAAATGCCGAGGAATATTGCCGGGCCAGGCTGGACAGCGGCGGCCGTATTATGGGATTCGGTCACCGCGTCTACCGCGCCGAAGACCCGCGGGCCCGCCACCTTCGTGAGCGCGCCCGGGCCCTCAGCGAAAAGGTCGGCCAGCCTCACTGGTTCCAGATCCTCACCTACGTGGAAGAAGAGGCCATGGTCCCCTATCGCTCCCGGGGTATCCACGTCAATGTGGACTTCTTCGCGGGCTGCATCTATTACCTTCTGGGCATTACCGACGACCTGTTCATCTCCATATTTGCCTTGGGGCGCATACCTGGCTGGACGCTCCAGTGCGTCGAGCAGTTCGAAGACAACATCCTCATCCGCCCCCTGCTGGAGTACACGGGCGAAATGGACCTGGAGTACGTGCCCATCGGCCAGCGCGGTTAAGTTCCCCTTCTCGCGAGGAAAGAAAAACGGGGCAGGCGAATGGCCTGCCCCGAACTGTTTATAGTTTTTGTCGGCGCAAATTAAACAATATCTGCCCATGGGCAATGTACGTCCCATGCACGGAGCTTTCCCGCGGTAGGGGCGCTTCGCGAATCGCCCCTACCGCGACAGGAAAATGTTCCCGGGCCGTTCCCTATCCGCGCTCTTCCAACTGCTCCATCCTGTCCTGGTGAACCCCGGCCCAGTAATCCGCCCACGTTTCCCGTGTCTCACGTTCCGTCACTCCCGGCAAATAGGCGGGCGAGACCAGCGGCAGGGCCCTTTCCACTCTTATCAGAACGTAGGCCCTGGCTGGCAGACGCACCTGGTGCACTCCCCGTATCCCGTTCTCGTAGGCCTGGAAGATCTCCTCGTGCAGTCCCGGTTCATTCTCCCTGTCCACGATATGGGCCATTCCTTTGAAGCGATACCCCTTGCGGGAATAAAGGTCCACCAGGTTGATCTCTACCGAGGGGTTGTGGCGCAGGTTTTCCATGGTTACGGGAGATGCCAGGTCGGCGAACAGAAGGTGGTCGTCGTCCCACACCGCAGCCGTCCCCTTGGGAGAAAGGTTTGGCGTACCGTCCGGACACACGGTAGCCACAAACCCGATTCGCTGCTGCCGGACTACCCGCTTCATATCATCAGTAAGAATGCCCATTTCCATGACCCTCATCGAGAATGTGTTGGAGACCACCCTAGTCTGCTCGCCACTGCTGTTCGCACGAATTTGACCTAAGGAAGGTCTGAATAAGTCCATAACGCGAACCACAAACCCGTCGTTCCCGCGCCGGCGGGAACCTCGCCAGCTACAAACCGAGGTTCCCGTCTTCACGGAAAGACATTATTCAGAACTTCCCTGATTGGCACGTGCTGAACCCGGCAATGCCAGTTCCTCCACCGCCCGTCTCTCCGCGTCCCGGATAGCCTCCTCCAGGTCTGGAAGTGGCACATCCTTCTCAGCCTCCAGGTAAAGAAACCGCACTTCCTTGACCCTCTTGCCGGTAGCTTTGGAGACGGCGTAGGCGTAAGCGCCGCCCTGGAGCCGGTACTTCTGAACGGCGTCTTCCGGTCGGTCATCTGGTATAGAATCCGTCTTGTAGTCCACCACCACCAGCCCGTCGGGTTCCTCAAATAGCAGGTCGATGAAGCCGTGGAGAAAGCCGCCCTCCACCGGCGCCGCCACCGGCACCTCCCGCCACAGGCGCTCCGACGCCACCGCCCGGCGCACCAGTTCATGCTCGACTGCAATCCGGGCCAGCCTGATGACGTCGTTCTCCCGATTGGGGATACCCTCCGCGGTTGCCTGGGCCCTGGCCCGTTCCTCCAGCCCTGCGCCGCTTGCCAGGTCTATGGACTGGAGCACCGCGTGCACCGCCCTTCCCACCTGGGTACCGGCACGGCCGCGCCGCCAGGGTTCATTCTCCTGGCCCCATTCCTGCTCGTCCTTGCGTTCCTGCTCATGCCGTTCACTCTGCCCCAGGGCAGTGGCGGAAGTGAACTGGGGCCGACCCCGGTTGGCTATCAATTCCTCCCGCCCGGCCACCCATTCGTCCCGCGCCTCTATGCTATGTTCCTGTCCAGCAGCCGATGGACCCGCCATATTCCCCCCATCGCCGGAGTCGGCCGCAATTGCCAGGCTCCCGCCCTTGAGAACAACCGTTTCCCATAACTCCGGCCGGTCCGCCATATACCTGGATACGACGTGGGCGGCCGTGTTGCCCCCTCTTGCCGGACGGCGCAGGCTCAACACCAGGTGGTCGCGGGCTCGGGTGGCGGCAACATAGACCAGGCGCACCTGCTCCGCTTCGGACATGCGCCTTTCGCTGGCCACCAACTCTTCAAATCCCTCAGTAGCAATGCGGTCCCTTTGTGGCCCAAAACCAACCTCTACCACTCCTCTCCGGCGGTCATAAAGTGAAGCCGGTGGCCTGAAGTCGTCGCTTGAATTCAAGGTGGTCAGGATAACCACTGGAAATTCCAGCCCCTTTGCCGAGTGTATGGTCATCACCCGGACCGTCTCTTCGTCGGACTCCGGTACCGGCGTTTCCGTAACCCGCACCCGATTGTTGATCTGGTCTTCTATCCAGTCCAAAAAGGAACGCAGGGATTTCCCGCCGGCGTCGGCATACTGGGCGGCCCGCTCCACCATGAACCGGTATCGACGCCATTGTTCCCTCATCCGCGGGTGTGAGGTGGCGCCCTCCATAAGCATGCGGCCCCGGACGAACCGCTCTATAAGCGTTGACGGCGGCTCCCACATTCGCCGCAAGTGAAACTGCTTCAGCGCCTCCAGCCCTTCGGAGACCACCGGTTCGCCCTTGCCGGAACTGTCGGAAAGATAATCAAAGCTCCCTCCGGCCTCATAATGCCGCAGCAGGTCAACGTCGCTGCACCCAAAGGCGGGAGACCGCAGCGCCGCCACGGTCGCCACCCGGTCTGCCGGATTGTCAATGGCCCTGAGGCAGTTAAGCAGGTCGCGAACTTCCTGGCTCTCGAAAACGAGTGAAGCGCTCTCCAGGCGGTAGGGAATATTGGCTTCCTCCATCGCACGCTCCAGGTCAGGCAGGGGAGTCCGGTTGCGAATGAGGATGCAGATATCGGAAAATCCAACCGGGGCGTACACTTCCCTACCACCGGCGGCGCCGGTAGCGGCCTGGTCCAGCTTCAACCATCCGTCATCCACGATCTGGCGCAGCAGGGCCGCAATTTCGGCCGATTCCTGCTGGCGGATTGGACCGATACAGTCGGAGTGTTCCTCGTCGCCCAGGGCCCATACCCTGGGACCGACAGCGCTCTCCGTATCCGCTGACCAGCGATGTTCCATATTCACGTAGTCCGCCTGCGCCCGGTCCGGCAGTTCTTCACCTTCGC
Source organism: Dehalococcoidia bacterium (assembly GCA_022821365.1). Lineage (GTDB taxonomy): Bacteria > Chloroflexota > Dehalococcoidia > Lucifugimonadales > UBA3495 > Bin22. Next base: position 4,382 of record JAJEDS010000214.1, read on the forward strand.
TCTTCCCCATCCACTCGGCAAACAGGTGGTTGACCCAGGCTACCACCGGCTCTTGCGACCGGAAGTTCGGCACCAGGTTGACCGTGCGCCCGCCGCCGGCTTGCATGCGGTCCCGCAGGTGCAGCATCTGCTCCACGTCGGCTCGCCGGAAGCGGTAGATGGACTGCTTGGGGTCTCCAACAACGAACAGCTTTCCCCTCTCCGGCGCCATGGAATCCCAGGTGGTCGGCCGTTCACTGTCACCCACTGCTTCAGTTACCGACTCCGCCAGGAACATGGCGATTTCCGCCTGTAACGGGTCCGTATCCTGGGATTCGTCGATCATCAGGTGGGAAAAGCGCCGGCGGAAATGGTCTCTAACGGTTATGTCATCTCGCAGCAGGTCCCTGGCCCACACCAGCAAATCCTGGAACTCGGCGCGGCCTTCCCGCCGTCGCCGCTCCGCGTAGTCCAGCACAAATTCAGTCAGGCTCCTCACCAGTTCCGACAGGGCGTGGCGCCTGCCATTCGCCAGTTCTGGCGTTACCTCCGCTTGAATCTCGCGAAGCAGGTCCTTGATGGCGGTGCAGGCATTCTTGCCGGTAATTGAATCCGTGTCCCAGTTCTTCTGGTTGCCGCTCGTCGTGCTCAGGGGCAGGAGACGGACCAGCTGCCGGTAGTAGTTGAAACTGCCTGGCGTCGCTGCCTCAAGGGCTTGAACTGCTGCGCCACGCCAGACTATGTGGTCATACAATGGATCACCGGCGCCGTCCCTGGAGAATTTCAGCAGCCTTTCCGCCTCGGGCCAGCGCTGCAGGACGACCGTTCCTGTCGCGCTATTCAGCGTCACATCGGCGACAGGGCCAGGCCTGGAAAGGTCAGCGTAGTTGTCGTGGAATTCTCCTGCCAGTTTCTTGAGCATATCCAGGGATATGCCTTGAGTAAGCAACAGGGAAATTGCCCCGCCGATGGGAGCGTCCTCGCCGAGGTTGCGGTCTATCCACTCCTCCCAAGCCTCGTCGAACGCCAACCCCGCGGCAATTTCGTCGGAAGTCTCAAACCCCGGGGGCAGTCCTGCTTCCAGGGGCCTCTCGTGGAGCAATTGGCCGGCGAAGGAATGGAGGGTGCGAATGTTGGCCTGGTCCAGGTCTGAAACTCCCCGGCTGCACAACTCCCGCTCCGCATCCGGCAGGGCGGCATCGGCAGCGGCCTTTTCCAGTTCCTGCCTCACCCGGTCCCGCAGTTCGGCGGCGGCCAGGTCGGTGAAGGTGATGGCGGCGATGCGGTCCATAGTCGTCCTGCCGCTCACCACCAGGTTGACGATGCGCTGCACCATGCTGGTGGTCTTGCCCGTGCCGGCGCTTGCCTCCACGAATATGGTGTCATCCAGTTCCTGCGTGATTACCCGGCGCTCTTCAATATCGGCCGGTTCGAAGGGAGGCTTAACGGGAACTGGTTCCTGGGACTGGCTGGTCACTTATCCTTCCTCCGACCCTGGTTCTTCCGGACTGCCCTCGGCCAGTTGCCGGTATATTGCCGCAGCATCGTCGCCTTTCTTGGTGTCCCATACATAGCCCCGCCTGGAAGGACATAGGGAATCAAAGTCGCAGTATTGGCAATTGATAAATCCGTCTTGCCCCATTTCCCCGGGGTTGGCGGGAAAGACGCCCTGGCTGATGCCGGAAACCACCGTTGTTACCCCGACCCGAAAACGCCGGGCCGTATCAGGATCGTTGATGTTGAAGTGGGCCCGAGGAGCAAACCCGAACCGCCCTCGCGCGGAAGCCAGCCAGTAGGCAGCGCTAACCTCGGCAGCTTCCGGCGCCATGTGCTGGGCCGCCAGCGAGTATATCCCCAGTTGAAGGCGTTTCCCGTGGTCGATAGGGTCTTTCTCCAGGTCAGCATAGGGCCTGGGCGAACCGGTCTTGTAGTCCATCACCAGCACCGACTTGCCGTCGGCGCTTATGTCCACCCGGTCTATCAGGCCCCGGAACCTCAGGCCTGTTGCCTCGTCCAGTACTTCGGGGGAGTCGCCGCCCAAACCAAAGGGCGCCTCAACCCGTATTTCGCCAGTCTTCATAAGCTCCCGCACCCTGGCTTCTGCCACCAGGAACGTAGCCAGATCGTCGCGAATGTTCTGTTTCTCCAGCTCCCACAACAGGGACTTGCCGGTAACGCCCCTGGCCTCGGCGGCCTCAAACTCGGCCTCGGTAATTTGCAGCAGTCGCCGGTTATCCGCCTCGGTCCAGGGCTGGCCCGGGGGAGGCAGTGAGCCGTTGTCCATGCTCTGCACAATGAAGTCTTCCAGGATTTTGTGGACCAGCTTGCCCCGTTCCAGCGGGGTGATGCAGGTGGTGTCCTCCGGCGATTTCAGCGCCCCCAGCCACAATACGTTCCCCAGGAAGTAGCGGAAGGGACAGGTGGACCAGGCCTCCAGGCGTGTAGGCGAAATGGGCTGCCCCTCCATCAATTGGCCGAAGCGGGAAGCTGCCGCCGCCTCTACCAGGTTGCCGTCGTACTGGGTAAAACGCCGGGAACGGCGTCCCCGACCCATATTCGCTGACCGGGCCAGGCTACCATCGGCGCCCAGCGGGTGAACAGATATGGAGTTCCCGTCATTTTTCCAGCGCACCAACCGGTCCAACCGGTAGTCCAGCAGGTCGGCCAGGCCACTATCCACCAGACCGTCCAGCGCGTCTTCCGCCGACTTGGTTACCGTCAGCCAGGGTTGCTCAGTCAGGGAAGGCAAATCCCCGCTGTGCACTTGCCTCTCAGCCAGCATGGATGCTTGCTCCAGGAACCAGCGGGAAGGATGGGCGGCACGGCGAGAGGCCGATTCGGATAGCGGATAGGAGAGAGTACGACGGGGCGCGGTAGCCAGCGCGGAAAGGTAGTTGTAACGCTCTCCGGCCAAACGCCGTTGGGCCGGGGAGAGTTTGCCCTGTCCGGTCAGGTCACCTTGTGGCAGCAGAGGATCCGGGCGCAGGGCCGGTGGCGCCGCGCCCTCAATCATTCCCACAAGCCAGATTTTGTCAAAGCTCATTCCGGCGGCGCTGGCAAAAGAGGATACGAACACTCCGCGACCTGTGGGCCCCAGGTGCCCCTGGGGGGCCTGAAGCGCGTCCCTGACCACTTGCCTGAATTCTTCCACCGTTGCCGGACCGCCCAGGGCATCCGCCGATTTTACTTCCTCCAAAAGCTGCAGTACCCTTTCGACCTCCCGGTCGAAATTATCCAATTCATCGCCACCAATATCAGCTCTTGGTCGGGCCAGGTAGTCCTTGAGCAGGTCGGACTGCCAGTCGCAGAATGCGCGCCACGCGCTTCCGTCGTCCGGCGGCGTAAGGGCATCGGCCAGATTCAGTACGAAATCGTGAAGTTCCCGCGCCGCAGTCGCATTGTCCCGCATCGCCGCCGCCCGCGCTTCTGAAATGCTTCCTTCCCGTTCACCCTGTTCGGCCTGTTCCCGATTGGATTGGGCGTAGCCATTCAACCTGTCCCGCCATTGGTCCAGTCCTCCCACGATTCCTGCCTGCCTGCTCAGTGCGTCCCATAGACTGGGGCTGAAGCTGTCTCGCGACACCCCGGCCGGCTTGACGGGACACCCGGTCAGCCATTCCATCACTTCGTCCCGCCGAAAATCGTTGACTGGCAGGTCCATTAGACCCAGCAGCGTGCGACCGGCCGCTGTGTCAGCCAGCAGGTCTCTCCCCGGGCCCGCCATCGGTATACCCGACATGGCAAGTTCGTCGCGAATCAACGTGCCGTAGGGGTTCTCCATTCGGTATAAAACGGCCATGCGATGGAAGGGTGTTCCGGGTGTTCCACGGCCGCCGGCCTCCCCCACAATTTGCCGGATTACCCAACGCAGTTCCTCGTGGCTGTTTGGGGCCACGTGCAGGTGCATGGCTTCCTGCGGCGCCGGGCCTGGAATTACCGGGTCTGCAACGGGCACAGCCATTCCCAGGGCCGGCTCAAGTTGCGCCTGCAAGTCCCTGATTAGCCTGTCTCCCTGGTCGTCGCCCGTCATCCCCAGGACGACGGTGCACTTGCCCTCCCCGGCAAGCGCCCGTGCCAGCGCGGTCTCGCCGGGACTGAGGGGACGGGGCAGGAACAAAATGATGTGGCCCAGGTCGTCAAGGGCCGCGGCCTGTCTGCTCTCTACCGCCGACGCAGCCTCGCTCGCCAGGTCCTCCGGGTCGAACCATTTAGCGGTAATTTCTGCTCGATGCCGGTGGTACAGGGAGACCACTTCAGAGGTCACCCCACCCAGGGCCTCCAGGTCTTCCAGTTCTCCCACTTCCAGTCGACGTAATTCCCGGAATGCCGTTCGGACGCTGCTCTGGGTCCGGGAGTGCAGTCTCACCGGGCGCAACAGCCCAGTGGATTCTGAAAGGACCTGGCGCAGGGAAATACTCTGCAGCGTAGGAGTAAGGGGTTTCTTTCCTCTGGCCGCCAGGGACGCCCCACCCAGCAACTCGGCCAGCACCGGCATCTGAATGAAGCGGACGTTGATGAATCCCTTGTCGCCCAGTTCCTGCCTCAGCGCCAGGCTGGCATAGCGGGATGGGGAGACCACGGTGACTGGGGTCATCAGGTCGTCCCGCTTAATCTCATTGACCAATTCCCACAGCGTCGCCCTGGCGCCATCCGCCGGCCTGCCGGTGAAGAGGTGGCCGGCAAGGGGAGAAATTTCGGAGTTGTTCGGCCTTGTCATTCGGGTATATTACCGCCTCCGGTCTGCCGCCGCCACACCCGCAGATGCTATGACAGGGCAATCGCGTTCTGAGGGTTATTTTGTACCCGGAGGCCGAAAGTGTCCCGAGCCTCAAGTAGCATCTATGTGAAACTCCGTGTTCTCTGCGCCCCTGCGGTTAAGGGATTCCTCAAAACGCGATTGCCCTGACCTGCGCGCGTTGCGTTTGACTGCATTGGCCTTGCGTGTTAAAGTTTGCTTCCAAACCAAATATAGACTGTTCTGGCGGGAGCTTGGGCAAGCCAGGCTGAGAGGGTAGCCGAGAGTCGCTACCGACCGTCTGTACCTGATACGGGTAATGCCGTCGCAGGGACAAGACGCTGGACATTGAGCAACCGCCGGTTAGTTTAACGGCGGTTTTGTCGTATTCAGCAAACCGGAAGGAGTAGCAGCGATGCCGGACGACTTGGTAATTGGGGGCAAACACTTCAATTCCCGACTCATTGTGGGTACCGGTCGATACCGCACCAACGAGGAAATGGTTGAAGCCATCGAGGCTTCTGGCACGGAGATGGTTACCGTCGCCATTCGCCGCCTCAACCTCGACGACCCCACCCAGAAGACCATCTTGGACTACATCGACTGGTCCAGGTATAACATTCTGCCGAATACGGCCGGCTGCGCCACAGTGGAAGAGGCTATGTTTGTCGCAAGGCTGGGCCGCGAGGTCGCCAAAACCGACTTCGTCAAGCTGGAAGTCATCCCCGATCCCAAGTACCTGTTCCCCGACCCGGTTGGCACCCTGGAGGCGGCGCGGCAGCTGGTTCAGGAAGGCTTCATCGTCCTTCCCTACATCCACGCCGACCCCGTCCTGGCCCACCGGCTGGAGGATGTCGGTTGCGCCACGGTTATGCCCCTGGGCTCGGCCATCGGCTCCGGCCAGGGCATCCACACCGTCGAAGAGGTGCGCATCATCATCGAACAGGCCAAAGTACCGGTGGTGGTCGACGCTGGCCTGGCCGTCCCCTCCGACGCTTCCAAGGCCCTGGAAATGGGCGCTTCCGCGGTGCTGGTGAACACCGCCATCGCCCAGGCCGAAAACCCCGCGCAAATGGCCGAGGCCTTCAAGCTGGGCGTAGAGGGCGGACGAAAAGCCTACCTGGCCGGCCGAATCCCCACCCGGGCCTATGCTTCGGCCAGCAGCCCCACCGACGAGGTCCCGCAACCGGTAACGGCAGGCAGCTAGCGCCTTGGCTATTGCCCTGCCCGACCCCAGCCTCTGCCTGGTAACCGACCGCCACGTAGGGGACGAGTCCACCCTGGTCGAGCGGGTCGCACAGGCCGTGGCTGGAGGTGTTGACCTGGTCCAGTTGCGGGAAAAGGACCTGCACGGCGCGCAACTGCTGGACCTGGCAACCCGATTACGCCAGGCCATTGGTGACCGGGCGCTGTTGGTAATAAACGAACGGGTGGACGTGGCCGCCGCCCTGCCCGCCGACGGTGCCCAACTGGGGGAAGACGCAGTTCCGGTTTCGGCGGCCCGGAGCATCCTGGGGCCGGACAGGCTGATCGGCCGTTCCGTCCACTCAGTTGAAGGCGCGGAACGGGCCGTCCACGAAGGCGCAGATTTCCTGGTAGTGGGCACAATGTTCCCCAGCCGGTCCCACCCGGGCGAGGAACCGGCCGGGCCCCGGTTGGTTGCACAGATAATCAAGAGCTGCTCACTGCCCGCCATTGGTATCGGCGGAATAACGTCGGAAAATTGCAGCCAGGTAATCGGCGCCGGCGCGATGGGTGTCGCCGTGATTACGGGCATCCTGGCCTCCCCCGACCCGGAAAAGGCCGCCCGACGGCTGAAGGAAGCGCTGGTGGCGGCCCGGGAAAAGCAGTCCTCGACATAAATTAGACCCTGTTGAAACGAGGCGAATATGCCTGAAATGATTAACCTGATGGTTAACGGCAAGACCAGGGAGGTGGAGGAAGCCACCAATCTGGAAACCTACCTGACCGCCTTCGGGCTGGACCTCCAATTTGTGGCCGTGGGCTACAACGGCGAGGTAATCAAGAAGGAGTCCTTCGCCCAGGTAACCCTGAGGAACGGGGACACCCTGGAAATTGTGCGCCCGGTGGGCGGCGGATGACCCAGCCCACTGAAAGCCTGGACGCCCTGCTGGTTGGAGTAATCAAGGACAACCGGGACAAGGTGGTGGGCTGGATAAACGAGGAACCCGGTAGCTGGGGCTTCCTGGCCGGCAGGGCCGTGCTGGCCTGCAAGGAACAAAAGGGAGCGCCCTTAACTGACCCGGAGCGCCGAATAGTCTGGCACCGTATGTGGGAACTGTTGACCGTGCTGAGGGACCAAACAATCAAATAGCTGACTACCAAGACTTCCGGCACACACAACAGGAGGGGCGATACCGGCATCGCCCCTCTTCATTTTCAGGACATCCCCGACAGGGGAGGTGAATCGTGGAGACTCCAACTGCAACCAGAATCTGGCACGACCTGCATTACCGCCATACCGAGCCGGCCACCCACCCGAAACTGTGGCGGCCCTTCATTGAGATCGACCCTTTCAATCCTCAGAACCGCGTGGCCGGCCACATCCAGTTCATCGGAGGCGACGAATACGGCGCGCTGGCAATCTCCCACGTCAACGACCGGCCCGTCCCCCAGTTCATCAAGGTTACGCCCAAGGCGGCCTATCCCTTCCACAAGGACGGTTCCTGGGTGCTTCGCGGCGCGCAGGAGGTATCCTCCTTCGAGAAGATTGACGGCACCAACATCTGCCAGTACGGCTACCGGGACGCGGACGGCCGGCCCTTCACAACCTTCAAGCTGCGCACCCGCCCTTTTATGTCGCCCCACTTCTTGAACCTGCTGGAACGCGCCCTCGCCGACTACCCCGCTGTCCGCGCTCACAATCTGAATCCCGGCGAGGCTGCGGCCTACGAACTGTTCGGATTCGAGAACCGTATGCTCATCCGCTACAACGTTGCCATCGGTCTGGCGCTGCTGTTCGGCAGAAATAAGGAGGGGGAACTGGTGGCGCCCCACGGGGCTGCCGGTATCTTCGAGGGACTGGACTGCCCGGTGGCAGACCGCCGTCCCATCGACTTGAAGGGGGACCTGGAGGGTGAATACCGGGAACGGCAGCAGGACATCAGTTCCCGCCTGGTCCGCCTGGACGATGAGTATTTCGACGGCGAAGAGGGCGAGATGCTATACGTCCGGTTTGCCGACGGGTCGCGGGAGCAGCCGGGCGGCTTCACCCGCCTGATCAAGCTCAAACCGCCGGAAATCGAGGAAATTCACTGGGCCCTTGACCACGTTCCCCGGGAGGAGGCCGCCGCCGTGGCCCGCAACGTGTTTGAGGTCTCCGATACGCCGGAACTGGCCGATATGGTGCAGTTGCTCTCCGAGGAGTGGAGCGATGACCAGATTTCCCGTTCCCTCGACACCATCGAGCGAGTCCTGCAGGAGGCCGTCGAAAGGCGGGCCTTCCAGGAACAGGTGCTGGGCGTCTATGCCCAACTTCATGGCCCGGACGACTTTCGCCTGGACCGCCCCGCTGTCATGCGTTCCATGAGCCGGCGTTTCGCCAGGTCCCAGATGTCCAAGATTTACACCGTGCTGGTGGAACGGGGCTACGGCTGACCCGGCCGCCCCGTATATTCTTTCCAAGAATAGGCACGAATGCTCACGAATGAGTTTACCTTGGGCGTAATTCTCATTAGCGGACATTCGCGCCCATTCGTGGACCAAGTTTCCTGGCGCCAGGTCGGCTAGTCCCTCTGCAGCAACTCTATGCGCACGTCGTCCGGCGCGCGCACGAAGGCCACGTGAACCCCGGGCCGGATTGTGCGAGGCTCCCGGGCCATATCCGCTCCCCGGCGCTTCAGTTCCGCCACCGTTTCCTCCAGGTTGTCGACGCGAAAGCCAAAGTGGTCCAGGCCCAGGTGCGGGTCCCGCGGACTGCCGGCCATGTCCTCATCCTCAGGCACCGCGGCAATGAACACCATCAACCCGTCAATGTCCAGGTCCATGCGCTCGAACCCGTCAGACTGCACCGATTTGATAACCCGGGCATCGAACATTTTCTCAAAATACTCGGCCATCTCATCGGGCTTCTTGGTCCGCAGGTGAATGTGATCATACGTGTACTTTGGCATCTAAGTACCTCCCCCGTTCTCAAGCTGTGAGGCCAAAGTAGGGTGGGCAAGGGTGTTTGTCAAGACAATCGGAGCGTCCTTCATCTTTCAGTCCATGCTCCAGGAGACCACCTCGACATGACGCTCCCCCTATTGCCAGCCTGCATAACACCCCGCCAACATAAAACCATGCCCACACCGAAACTCCACCCCCATAGGGGCGCACGGCCGAGCGCCCCGCCCAACGGCAAACCCCCAAAATGGGCCAAAATGGAACCAAATGGAACGATTATTCAAAAATTTCCCATCTTCGTGCCCCTTTGTGCCCTTCGTGGATAAATCTCCCAAAATGGGCCAAAATGGAACCAAATGGAACGATTATTCAAAAATTCCCATTAGCGAACATTCGTGCCTGTTCGTGGAAAAATCAACAAGACGCGATTGCCTTGCATCAAGCCGGCGCATATTGAACTAACTCCCGCATTTCCCGCTATAATATGCCCCAACGCTACCCCCATCCCAATCCCTATTCCTGGAGGATTCATGAAGTACGACGTGATAATCGTCGGCGGCGGCGCTGCCGGCTCGGTACTGGCCAGCCGTCTTGTTGAAGACCCCGGCACTTCCGTCCTGGTGCTGGAAGCCGGCAAGGACTATCCCGACCCCGACACCCTGCCCGACGAGATCAAGTTCGGCGGAACCAGGTTCGCCGAGTCTCCCGACTCGGAACACAACTGGGCCCTGCGCGGCACCATCACCGAGGAGCAGGGCGAAATCCACGTGGCCCAGGGAAAGGTCATTGGCGGCGGTTCTTCCATTAATGGCCAGGCCATGCAGCGGGCCCTGCCCGAGGACTTCGACAACTGGTCCGCCTGGGGAAACACCGACTGGTCCTACGAAAAGGTTCTTCCCTTCTTCCGCAAGATGGAGCGGGACCTGGACATCCAGGATGACTTTCACGGCACCGACGGACCCATTCCTGTGCGCCGGCGGCAGTCTACTCCCTCCCCCATCCAGAAGGCCTTCTATGACGCCTGCCTTGCCGAAGGTTACTCCTTCGTGGAGGACACCAACGGCGCCAACCCAACCGGCGTGGGCATCGCTCCCACCAACAACCTTGGCGGCGTCCGCATGAGTTCCGCCCTGGCCCACCTCAGTCCCCTGCGCCACCGCCTCAACCTTACGGTCCGCGGGGAAGTGTATGTTCAGAAAGTCTTGTTCGAGGGCCGCAAGGCCGTTGGCGTGGAGGCCGCAAGCGGCGGCGAGACCTTCCAGGTATTTGCGGACCGCGTGGTATTGTGTTCCGGAGCTATCAGGTCTCCCCAGTTGCTGATGCTCTCCGGCATCGGGCCCAGGGAGCAGCTTGAGGAGTTCGGCATTCCCGTCCTGCAGGAATCCCCCGGCGTGGGCCAGAGCCTCTGGAACCACCTGAGCGCCCACATCAACTACAAGGTCAAGAACGGGGTCAGCATGGAACCCAACCTGGACGGCGCCCATTACTCCCTCCACTACACCGCCGATGGTTCGGACGAGACCAACGACATGCTGCTCCGCACCAACACCGTGGTGGACGAGCGCGAGGAGCGGGTTCGCGGCGTCCGCACCCGTTACCATACCGGCGACGTGCCCCCGGAACAGTCCGCCCGTATGTCTTGCACCCTGGGCCTGCCCAAGGGCAGTGGCTTTGTCCGCCTGGCCTCGGCAGACCCCAGTGTCCAGCCCACTTTCAACTACCGCTACCTGCACAACCCTGAGGACATGCGCCGGGTACGGGACGGCATTCGCATGGGGGCCAGGCTCCTGGAGACCGAAGCCTACAACGATGTCTATGACTACCGCATCACCCCTACTGACGAGGAACTGAACAACGACGACGCCCTGGACCTCTACATCCGCAAGACCGTGGGCACCGCCCGCCACGTTTCCGGCACCTGCAAGATGGGTCCGGACAGCGACCCCATGGCGGTGGTGGACCAGCACTGCCGGGTGAAGGGCGTGGAGAACCTGTGGGTAGCCGACGCCTCGGTTGTGCCTCAGATCCCCCGGTCCGGCGGTCTTCACCCCACCGCGCTGATGATTGGCGAACGCGTGGTGGAGTGGGTCGCGGCGGGTTAGATCAGTCCTCTCCATGCTCAATCGCGTATGCCAGAGGATTCGCGCCCGCTCAACTGGTTGAACGGGCGCGCTTTTCCCTGGACGGTAACTCCGGGCCTGGCCGGCAGATCGAGAATGTAATCAGGCTGGTTCCTGAATAGGATAGTCGAAGTAGGCTTCCGTAATGAGGAAATGCAGCTCGTCGGCGCCCCCGGAGATATCTCGGAGCAGGGCAACCCGCTCCTCCTCGTCGGGCCATTCGTAGTTGATCATGGAGGACAGGCGGCCTACCAGCCGTTGCAGGGCTCGGCCGGAACGGGAGTAGGGGCCGCTGCCTATGGAGGCAATCTCTGACCCTATCAACCCCACGGATCGGCCAAGGGACTCAGGCAGCAGCGGGTCGCTGACCAACAGGTCCATCACCCGGTCGGGGAGCACAGCTACGGTGTAGGCGTGGTTGTACACTTCCAGCGCATAGAACACCCGCAGCAGCGAAGTCCAGTCCTCTTCGTGGAACTCCTGCTGGGAACTGGCGATGGCGGTGTCAATCTGGGACAACAGCAATGTCGCCGCACCCTGAGCCCGCTCCACCAGCCTGCCCAACTGCAGGAAGCTCCACCGGTCGTCGTGATACATGGTGCATTCAGCCAGACCGCCAAAGGTCTCGATATCGGTTACCAGCTCCTGGTAAAAGGCCCTGGGCTCCCATCGCCATACCGAGGCCATGTTCTGCTGCTGCAGCCGCAGGTAGCTCGCGTTAAGGCAAGTCCAGACTTCCGGGCTGATACAGTGGCGGGTATGGCGGGCATTCTCTCTGCCCTGAGCGAAACAGCTGTAGACCGAACTGGGATTGGTGCGCTCAAAAGTCATGTCATCCGCCAGGGCAAAGGAGTCGGCCAGCACATACTCTTCATCGCCGAACAGCTGTATTTCACCGCCCGGCGGATCGCGCTGCACGTACTTGTATATCCGGTTCCAACCGAAGTGGATTTCACGCACAGGCCGGTCCACCAGCGATTCCGATTGCAGCTGAAGCAAACGGCACAGGTTGCCGGCCCGCTCCAGGTATCGTCCCAGCCAGTAAAGGCTTTGTGCGCTGCGGGAAAGCATTACATCCTCCGGGCATTATCTGCGTGTGTCCTGCCTAAGGCCGTGATTCCTACAACTTGGTCGCTTCTCCCTGAACAGGGGGACGTTCGGGACCGGAGCGATAGCGGGCAGTTCATTCGCCCGCACACTAAACAACTGTCGTGCCAGGTCTTGCGAGTGTGTCTTAGTATCTATCTCAAAACTGGTGCTTTGCACGTTAACAGGTTCTCGCGGCAACCTGTTCACCCCCACCCTGGCCCTCCCCGGTCAAAGTGGAGGGGACTTTTGAGATGGTTTCTTAGTCCTCCGCCAGCACCCAGACGTCCTTGCCCCCGCCACCCTGGCTGGAGTTCACCACCAGGCTGCCCCTCCGCAGGGCAACCCGGCAAAAGGCACCCGGCACGATACGGGTCTGCAGCCCGTTCAAAATGAACGGTCTCAGGTCAACGTGGCGAGGTTCAAAGTTCCCCTCGATGAGGCATGGCGCCCGGGAAAAGGATTGTACCGGCTGAGCAATGAAGTCGGCGGGGTTCGCCCGCACGGCCTTGGCATACTCGTCGCGCTCTTCTTGAGTAGCATGAGGACCAATTATCATCCCGTACCCGCCGGACTCCCCTACCCTCTTGACCACCAGTTCAGCCAGGTTGTCCAGCGTGAACTCCAGGTCCTCCGGTCTGCGGCACAGGTAGGTTTCCACGTTCTTCAGTATGGCTTCCTGGCCCAGGTAATACCGGATCATGTCCGGAACGTACACGTAAACGCTCTTGTCATCCGCCACGCCGGTACCCGGGGCGTTGGCCAGGGTCACGTTACCCGCGCGAGCCGCTTCGATGATTCCGGCCGCGCCCAGGAGCGAGTCCCGCCGGAAGACCTGCGGGTCCAGGAAGTCGTCGTCAATCCGCCGGTAGATTACGTCTACCTGTCTCAGGCCCTCGGTGGTCCTCATGTACACCACCCGGTCCCGCACCACCAGGTCGCTCCCCTCAACCAGTTCCGCGCCAATCTCCCGCGCAAGGAACATGTGCTCGTAATATGCCGAGTTGTAAACACCCGGCGTCATAAGGGCCAGGGCGGGATCCGGTTTGCCGTTGGGAGACAGTTCACGGAGTGTAGCCTGCAAGGCCGCGCCGTACTGCTCCACCTCCTGCACCCGGGAGCTGCGGTACAAGCGGGGCAGGCTGGCCTTGGCCGCCTTACGGTTGGCTATCATGTAGGAGACCCCGGAAGGCACCCTCAGGTTGTCTTCCAGGATACGAAACTCATCGTCGACCCTTATGACATCTGTGCCGCACACGGCCACCCAGCTGCCATAGGGCTGCCTGAAGTCGCGCATTTCAGGACGGAACTGAGGACACTCCAGGATCATATCCGGCGGTATAACTCCGTCACTGATGATGCGGGCCGGCCCGTAAATGTCCTCCAGGAAGTTGTTGAGGGCCCTGACCCGCTGTTCCAGCCCCCGGGACAGAGTGTACCAGTCGGAAGCGGTGATTATCCGTGGTATGGGATCTACGGGAATGATCCTCTCTTCCGCCTCAGCATCACCGTAAACGGTGAAGGATATGCTCTCGTTGGAGAAAGTACGGTTCACCCGTCCCTGTATCGTGGCCAGTTCATTGGAGGAAAGTTCGGCCAGCGTATCGTGCAGGATTTGAGCGTGGGGGCGCGGCTCACCCCCGGGCAGGAACATTTCATCGTAAATGGATGGGTCGAGAATGTAATTGTCAAAGTTCACTGCGCCAGGGCCGCCTTCTGAGTAATCAAGTGTATCCGCTTCCACCGTACCCAAAATCCTTTGGCAATATACCATCAGCTTCTAACCATATCAACGAAAGCGTTTACGCCCGGAAACTACGCGCCGGCCCGAGGTATACTCTTAAGACAGTCATCCGGCCTTGCTGGGGGAACCCGTTACCCGCATTAAACGGTATCATTTTCTATTACTGTTAAAGGAAAATGGAACGTTGTTCCTGTTGGCGAATAATCACCCTGTTCATTCCTTGTTTTCAGTCGATTATGGATTCAATTAGATGACTTAAAATGATACTTTCGTAGAGTGAAGCCTTATGTAAATCAAATACAATGCCATCAAATCAAGGTAGTACGTTGGGCTTAACGGCGCGGAACAAGATGAGTGCGACTTCTTTTGCAACTCTGGGGCTCACAGCAGCTCTGGCAATTGCAGTTGCCGCGGCCTTGGCTTTCCCCATCCTTTTCTCCGTATCAGCCCAGGGACAGAACCTCAACTTTCAAAACAGCGAATGCCAGGGAGTCAGACACCACAACACCAAGATATGGGTAACTCCGGTAACATCGGGCAACCCCCCAGTTCTTGATGAAAACACCATCGATTGGCTTGAAAACCCTTCGGGGACCAGAGGAATGATACTTTTCCGGGCAGTATCAAATGTAGACGAAGGAACTGTGGAACTAAATTGGAAAGGACGTAGTTACTGGGACTCGGATTACACAGGAGCGATTCCTACGGACGAAGCCGACGGTCGAGCCACCGAGAATGTGGAATACTGGTATCAAATAGGCTGGGTAGGCAGAGGCTGGGAAGAAGCAAGAGAAAGAGGGCAGACAGATCCCATGATCGCCTGTTCCAGCATAGTCCACAGCTCGTACCGTGGAAATGATGGCGAAGACACAACGGGAAAGGTAATACCCCACATTCCTGGCTCTCCACCTCCCAACTCCGCCCCGGTCCCAGGACCGACCGAAGATAACAACGAGGACAACGAGGACAACGAGGACAACGGCGACAACGGCGACAACGGCGACAGCGATGACAACGGCGACAGCGAGGACAACGACGACGGGAATGGTGGAGGTAATGGTGGCGGCAGCGGGAACGAGGACGACAACGATGACCTGGAGCCGACTCCTGAACCGGACCCGGAACCCACGGCCTTGCCGCCGCCCACCGAGCCACCGCCGCCCACTGAACCACCGCCGCCTGTTCCTACTCCCGAACCGGAACCGACCGCGGCGCCCGATCAACCCGGCGGGCCCAGCGGGACACGGGACTCCACGGACGGCGGCGATGCGAGGGAGGTTTCAACGCTTACACCGGCGCCAACAAGCACGCCACTTCCATCAGCCACGCCGATTCCCACGCCGATGCCAGCGCCCGAACCTACGGCTACGCCTCTTCCCACGCCCACGCATACACCTACGCCTACGCCTACCGCAACCCCCACCTCAACCCCTACTCACACGCCAACAGCGACGGCCACTCGGAGTCCGGGCAACTTGCTCAGACCGCCAGCGGAAATGGTCCGATTCCCCACACCTACGTTGCAAGTACGGGAAGCAGAAACCCAAGCTGTCGGCCCCGCTCCGGCTCCCGTGTCCACTCTGGCGCCGCCTGAAGAGGTAAACGGGGAAGGAGTCCAGCCGCAACGACCGGCGCTGCCGATAATAGGCGACGCGCTGCCACGGCTCAGGAACAACCTTGAAGCCATTGCCAGCAATCCCCGGGAGCGCATTACCCTGATTCTGCTTCTGGGCTGTGCCCTGCTAATTGCCCTTGGGATCTTTGTCTACCTACTGGTACGCCGCCGGTAGTGTTACGGCACGGCGGTTTCCGCCGGGATAGGTCCCGGTGATTCCAGTTCAAAGGGCAGATTTACGATGAACTCGGCGTATTCGCCGTATACGGTTTCAACGGTCAGACTTCCGCCAGCCCTCCTCATCACATCGGCGGCAATGGGGAGGCCCAACCCTGCTCCGGAAGCGCCCTCCCGAGTTGAAAAGAAGGGATTGAAAATGTGCCCCACCACGTCATCGGCGATGCCGGTACCATTGTCCCGAAACCGCACTTCGAGAGAATCCCCGTCCGTCGAGCTCGAAATGTGGAGCCGAGGCCGGTAGTCCTGGTCCGTTCCTTCTGACTGCCGAATCCACATCGCATAGCACGCGTTGGAGACCAGGTTGACCACCGCTTCCCCAAAGTCGTGCTCCACCAAAGAGACCTCGCCAACGTCCGGGTCCAGGTCGTACTGCACCGACAAGTTTAACTCGGGATACTGGGCGACGAAGGCATCCTTCGCTACCTCGACGGCGCTGTGCACAGCAGAATTAAGTTCTACGGGCACCAGTTCGCCGCCAACCACACCCAGCCCACGCATGCGTTCAACGATGGCCAGCGCCCTTCCTCCGTTGGTCCTTATGCGGGTAAGACTGTCGGCCAGGTCCTCCTCCAGTTCGTCAACGGCTGCCCGGTCTTCATCGCTCATGGTATCCCGGTAAGAGTTAAGCACCTCTGAAAGTTCCTCGTACATTTCGACCGATACCTCGGCAAAGTTCTGCACAAAGTTCAGGGGATTGCTAATCTCGTGGGCAACGCCGGAGACAAGCTCGCCCAGGGCTGCCAGCTTTTCCTGGGCCACCAAGCGGTCCTGCATCCTTTGCAGCTCAGCGTTCGCCTCCTGCAATTCGCTGTATAACTTCTCCACCAGGTTCAGGCGTTGAACCTCCAGGGCCTGCTCCCGGAAGACTTCCAGGGCGTGTGCAAGGTCGCCAATTTCATCCCTGCCTACCCCGGGGACGGGGGTCTCCAGATCACCGTCGGCCATTCCCCGCATGCGCTCGGACAACCTGGTTAGGGGCCGGACCAGCCCGTTACCAACCAGCAGCCACGCGGTGACCGTGGCCATCCCCACACTGACCAGGCTGATGACCGCCAGCAGAACCCTGCCCTGGTCAAAACTGGCCACGGACGAGTCCAGCGCCTGGTTGGAACTAGCCCGGGCGTCAACCAAGAGGTCGACCAAGGCGATTTCAAGAACCCTGTCCGCGTCATCCAACTGAACGGAGAGTTCGCCAATTCGATCCTCCAGGGCAAGTTGCTGAGCTCGAACTTCGAAGACCCGCTGTCCCAATTCTATGGAACGCGTGTCCACAGGAGGAGCGCTGCTAAACTCCTGCCACGAACTTTCCAGTTCGGCCTGGGTTTCCGCGGTAAACATCCTAACCAAGGCGGGGGCCGCTGACGGTTCGACCCCGGATGCCAGTTCTGCGCTTAACTCTGCCGCCGCTGTTTCGCTGTCCTGCCTGGCTCGTTGGGCAATTGCCAGCTTATCTATGACGTCGGTCAGATCGTAAGCCAGGTCCTGGGACTGGGTTGCCAAACCGGTTAGCGGAGGCGCACTTGCTGCTACTGACAAATGGTCTTCCAGGTTGCCAAGGGCCTCGCTTATTTGTTCTTCAACAATTACCCCGGTTGTGGCCTCCCCTCCAAGACTTCGTAGCCGCTCCCCTTCTCGAATGGCGGCCCAGGAAGCTTCCAGTACCGGCACGGATTGGGTACGCACCCGATGGCTGGCATCCCCGCTTTGCTCAAAGTAGTAGACCCCTACTGCACTGGACACTAGGGTCAGGAGAACGGCGAACCCCAGTGCCAGGTAGAGTTTGGCGCCTATGCGACGCCAGATACCCAAAAGGAAATTCATGAACAGGTCCTCCGGGGCCTTTCCTTACTTTGGTAATGGCAAGGCTGGCGATATCAGGCAGCTCTCGCTGCAAGGGGTCGAGACAGAATCGCCCAAATTATTATGGCAGAAGAGGCCATGTCGTTCTGCAAGACCTGCTAGTTGTCAGGCGGCCTGTGTCAGGTAGCTGCCAGTCCGTTATGGAAATGCCCTCGAGATCGGCCACAGGCTGGTTTCGACTAGTCGACGTCGGGCGGCCCAACGCGAACCGTAATTATGTCAGTGTCGTGATACTGCTGATGCCTCACCGATGTAGCATAATTGCGCAGCAACCGCAGGGAGAGGTCGTGCTCAGTAGGTGGCAGGGTATCGTATTGCTGTAATTGGTGCACCTGGTCCTCAATATTTGCGCCACTGCTCCCGCCGATGAATTCCAGGTCCGCCATTTGTCCATCGCTGGAAGCCAGAACTATCAGGCGGCGGTCGTCATTTCCATCTATGCCGTCGTCATCCGAAAGGAGTCCCTCCAAATCGAGCGGGGCCAGTGTAAGCAGGGTCTCTTCTGCAACTGCTCCTAATCTGTCCTTCATGGCATTGTTCCAGCCGCGCCGGTCCGCAAATTTGTTCACGAACTCGGTAAGGTCGGGCAGGGCGTCTATGTTCAACTGCGACTGGAACCGCATCTGCCTGGGGCTGGTCAACTCTATGTACAAAATCATGATAATGGCCGCGAGTCCCCCGGTAGTAATGCCACTCTTTAGCAGAGCATTGACCACGCCGCCCAGGTCCGGCAAGGCGAACAAGCCAAACTGGAAGGCAGCGCCCAACCAGAAACAGACTCCTGCCACCACAATCTTCTGGCGATTAGGCTCGGACTGGATGATAGTCCTGGCCCCGTCCACCAGCAGATTGCCCGTCACCAGCAAAAGGTAACCCGTCACCACCGGAGCTGGAATAGTGCCCAGCACGCTGGAAATCTTGGGTGAGAAGGCGACGAGAACAAAGACCAGGCCGATGAGGTACCCGACCCTCCGTGACGCCATGCCTGTGGTCTGGGTGAACGAGACGGCCCCGGGGTTTATCACAGTGGGGACGGCTCCGAAGATGCTGGCCATCAAATTGGAGACGCCGGTTCCGGCCATGGCGCCCTGGACCTGCCTGAAGTCGACCGCCTGGGAACCCCTTCTTGACACCCTTTGGTGGGCAATGGATTCCCCATTTGTCTGGATGGAGATAATCACGCCAAGAAAAAGGAAAGAGGGCAGCAATGTCCAGAAGGGGATACCCAGGTGCAGTCCAAAACCGGGCCACTGGTCGGGCAATCCCACCCATGGCGCCCGCAATACGGGTTCAAAGTCATAGATTCCCAGCGCCGCGGCGGTGATGCACCCCGCAATGATTCCAATAACCGGGCCCCAGAGGCGAAGCATTGGCCACCCACGCAAGGTCAGAGCGGCAACGATTATCAGGGTTATCAGTGCCGTTGCCGGCCCTTTTTCAGGCTCGGCCTGTGCCGCTTCGTCCAGCAACGCAAACACTACGGAGGCAAGGGTAATGGAGAGAATCATCACTACCGTACCACCGACTGTAGGGGTGATGACCTTGCGAAGGATAAAGAGCCACCTGGAGATGGCCAACTGGGCCAGGGCTGACACGAAGACAAGGGCCATCAATGTAGCCGGCCCCCCATCTACCACCGCGGTTATGCAGAAGGGAATGGAAAAAGCCGCGGTGAACATGGGTAGCAGCGCACCGGCGCCGACGGGGCCCAACCTGCGGACCTGGACCAAAGTTGACACCCCAACTACCAGGAGAGAGGCGAACATCATCCACGACAGGTAAGAGTTTCCCAGGCCCGACGCCCTGGCAACCACTACCGGAGTCACCAGAAGTGTAACAGTGGCCATTAAGCTGAACTGAAACCCGTACCGGAGAGTTGGAAGAAGAGGTGGGGTCTCCTGGGCTTCATAGACCGGATTCTGACTGGCCATGGCCAACCCTGCCTCCGGAACCAGGTTTCTTTTGCTGGGCCAAGTCTGCCAGAACAATGCCTCGCCACGCAAGTGTTAATCCGTGGATACAAATTTGCTGGGCCAAACAGGTCCGGAATAGATGTGGTACACCTTCCAGCCCTAATCTTGGGAAGAATAGACTATTCCGGTCCTAAAGTGATTAATAATCGGTATTGCATTGAAGTCAATGATTGGCTGCCATATACTCCAACCGCATAGTCATTTTTGTGTATCGAAACAATTTTCGGAGAATATGCACCATGAAATACGACGTAATCGTAATTGGAGCCGGTTCGGGCGGTTGCGTGGTGGCTGGCCGACTCTCGGAAGATCCCGCCAAGTCAGTATTGCTACTTGAGGCAGGACCGGATTATCCGGACTTCGAGACGTACCCCGACGACCTGAAGTACGGGTACAGCGCGACCGCATCGACTCCGGGGGCGCCCCACAACTGGTCGTTCCAGGCTCAGGCGCGGCCGGAGCAGGATGAGCCAATGCCGGTACCCAGGGGCAAAGTAGTAGGAGGGACGAGCGCCATCAATGGCCAGGTGATCCTGAGAGGAGTACCGGAAGACTTCGATTCGTGGGCGGATATGGGCAATGATGAATGGAGCTTCATAAGGGTGCTGCCCTATCTGAGAAAGCTGGAGACGGACACGGACATTCACGACGACTTTCATGGCGGCGACGGCCCTATACCGGTCCGCCGCTTTGCCAGGGAGGAGTGGCTGCCCTTCCAGCAGGCCTTTTACCAGGCGACCCGAGATGCGGGACACCCGGATGATCCGGATATGAACCATCCGGAATCGGGCGGCGTTGGACCAATACCCATGAACAACCCCAACGGCGTGCGCATGAGCACCGGTCTTACCTATATCAACCCCAACCGGCACCGCCTGAACCTGACCGTCCGCGGCAATGTTGTGGTCCACCGCATACTCATTGAGGACGGTCGGGCCGTGGGAGTTGAAGCGGAAAGCGGTGGCGAGATTTTCCGTGTGGAAGCGGACCAGATTGTATTGAGTGGAGGGGCCATTGCCTCGCCCCAGATCTTGATGCTATCCGGCGTAGGGCCGTCCGCCCATCTACGGGAAGTGGGCATTGACGCGGTACAGGACCTGCCGGGCGTAGGTCAAAACTTTCGGGACCACCCAATGGCGCCTGTGCGCTTGCGCGTTCGTGACGACTTCCCCCAGGATGCCGAGGCCCCGAGAATTCAGGCAGCCCTGCGCTACACAGCAGCAGGGTCGGGGCTCCGCAACGACATGCAGATCTTACCTTCCTCCTTCTCCTTCCCACTCGGAGGAGACCCGCTGGCAGGGGAGGGGGTTCGTTTTTCGTGCATATTGGAACTGGCCGAGGGCAAGGGCTCAGTTACCCTGACATCCGCCAGTCCCCATGACCAGCCCAGGCTCTACTACGGATTCCTGGAAGAGGAATTCGACCGGGAACGACTGAGAGAGGCGGTCCGGTTCTGCTTCGACCTGCTCAGGCACGAAGCCTTTGAGAATATTGTGGCGGGCCCGCTGACCCCGACATACGAGGACCTGGAATCGGAAGAGTCTCTGGACGACTGGCTGAACCACAACGTCACCACTTCGCAACACCTGGCGGGCACGTGCAAAATGGGGCCCGAATCGGATCCCATGGCCGTCGTCGACCAGTATTGCCGCGTAAGGGGCCTGGACGGCCTCTGGGTGGCCGATACCTCAGTCATGCCCAACGTGGTCCGCGCCAACACCAATACCACCGCCATTGCGATTGCGGAACGGGTTGCGGACTGGGTTAAGGAGCACTGGGCCGAAGCAGACTAGCGGAATAACCATCCCTTACCTGCAAGCCCTGCCATCGAGGGAGCCATCTTGGCCACCGGTGCCTGGGTTGGGAGACGCCTTCCAGACATAGAGAAATGAACAAGACCTTCATTTTCCGGTGGGTCTCGCGAGATTCTAATACTTTCGCAGGAAAGGCAGAAAAGCTCCCAGCAAATGCTTGCGGGCCACTGCCCAGCATTGTGTCAAAACCTCTCTTACCGCCGGGGTCTCATTGCCCAAAGCACGGATTCCCACGCCCACATGGCCTGGCAGCAAAGTGGCCCCGGCGGCGATGCCGGGGATGGCGGGCGCAAGCTCCTGCAGTTCCGCCAACAGGGCTTGCAGTTCGGCGCCCTGCACGATAACCAGCATGGAGCCCAGCGTGTAGTCGGCGCCGATTCCCGGGAAACCTGGGAAGGCGTCCCGCGACAGGGGAAGCCCGCGGGAGGGATTGAGGTCATAGGCTTCGCGGTAAGCGGGTTGGCCGCTGCCATCCGTCACCTCCAGCCGGCAGGCCAGGCGGCGGTAGCGGAGGGACTCACCCATGGCCACCCGCCCGGGGGTGATGATATCCCAATAGATTAACTTGCCTCCAGGAGCCACGGTCAGACTTGCGCGCTGCTCAAAGTCCGAATCGCGGTAAGGAATAAGCGGGTCCGGCAGATATTCCAGGTAGCCTCCCTCCGCTACGACCAGTTCCACGTCCTGGCGGGCCGCCCCGTCGGGCATAGCGTGAATCCTGCTTGCTCCCTGGCCGGTGACGTGGGCCTCCGCCCCGGATTCAACGGTAACGGCAATGCGGTGATGATCACCCTGGAATATGCCGCCAGTAGGGTTGGCCACCATTACCATCGCCAGGCAGGGCAGGGTCGGATCGGGGTAGAGGGCCTGCTGCACCTGCAGGGGAGGGCAGGTGCGGGACTGGGTCAGGCGGGTACGCCCGTCCCGGATTGCCAGGGTCAGTTCCACGGAACCCCGGTAGGTGCCGGCGGGACTACCGGGCGCCGATAAGAGCATCGGCGGCCTCCAGCACATGGTCCAGCACTTGCTCCAGGCCCTCGCCCTTGCGGCAGTTGGTGAACAGGTAGGGCTTGTAGCCGCGCACCAGTTCCAGGTCCCGGCGCATTATATCCAGGTCGGCGCCCACATGGGGGGCCAGGTCCGTCTTGTTGACCACCAGCAGGTCTGTCAGGGTGATGCCCTGGCCCCTTTTGCGGGGAATCTTGTCGCCGGCGGCCACGTCAATCACGTAAATCTGGAAGTCGGCCAGGGCGGGACTGAAGGTGAGGGTCAGGTTGTCTCCACCGCTTTCGATGAGAAACAGGTCTCCGTCGGGGTAGGCGCCGGTGAGTTCCTCCACCGCCAATAGATTCAGGCTGGGGTCTTCCCGAACCGCAGTATGGGGGCAGGCGCCCGTGGCGACGCCCCGTATGCGCTCCACGTCAAACACTCCTTCCAGCGTTCTAGTGACATGGTCGGCGTCCTCCCGGGTGAAGATGTCGTTGGTGATGACCAGGGGGTTGCGACCCCGCTCCAGCATCATGGGCACCAGCGCCTCTATCAGGGAGGTCTTGCCCGAACCTACGGGACCGCCCACGCCTATCCTTGGGATTCGCTTCATCGTTGCCGTCTCCTTGACTGCCTTACTGTCCCGTGCCCCGGGTGGCATCCCGGGAGAAGTCTCCATTCCAAAGGGAGGGAGGATCCCGAGGGACCTCCTGAAGAAATGCTGGAATGCGGAGGCGAATCGGGATCCTCCCTTCCTTCGGAAGGGGTTTTTCAGATTTATAAACTTTCTAGCTGGCGAACATACGCACCCCGGCGGTCTCGTGCCGCATGGATGCAATGTCTGCCCAAGGCGTGAAGGACGTCATATCTCTCCAATGCCGGTCCCGGATGGCGGCGGCCCCGGCGACCATCGGGGATTGCAGAGAACGAAGGACACTCTGCGCTTCGCCGTGGGTAACGGGCAGCAGCCGCAGGGCCGAACCCAGAATACCGACGGCAAAGGCGTGGCAAAAGCCGAACAAGGCGGCCTCCCCGGGGATGCCCTGGGCCCACATTGAGACTCCGCAACTGACGGAGCCGGCGCCGGGAGCCTCGCCACGAGCCACGGCGTCCCGGTATTCTCGCAAGGCCGCCGGAATGCTGTGGGTTGGCAGAAGAGCGTGGGACTCGTCCAGGAACCTGCGCCCACTCTGCGTGGAGGCACGACGCATCTCCACCGGCAGCTTCATGGCATGGAGCAGGCGGTCAATTTCGATGACGGTCGCACCATCGCCACCGGCCGCGCTGCGGTGGGCATGGAGCAGGGCTACACCGTCCGAAGGCAGTACGGCGTCCGTAAGCAGACCCGCCAGGTACTCCCCAACCTCCCGGGCGTTCCGGACCCAGCCCATGGCCACCATCTCCTCCAGTCCCTGGGAGTGGGCGTAGGCGCCCGTGGGAAAGAAGGAATCGGCCAGCTGCAGGGTGCGGAGCAGCCCAATACCCTGATCTTCCGCGCTTTTCACGGCCGGCTCCTCATACCAGGAAATGCAACTGGGCCAGGCTGAGCCTCTCTGCCGGGGGCACGGCAGCGATTTCCCCGTCAACCCGCACCTGGTAGGAATCCGGGTCCACTTCAATCGCCGGCATGGCATCGTTGCGGACCATCTGGCGCTTGGTGATGTGGCGGCACCCCTGCACCGGCTCCACCCGCTTGGCCAACCCCAGGCCCCGGTGGACGCCGGCATCGTATGCCGCTCGAGAAATGAAGGTAAGAGACGTAGCCGACACTGCCTTGCCCAGCGCCCCGAACATGGGCCGGTAGAAGGAAGGTTCGGCAGTGGGTATGGAGCCGTTGGGGTCGCCCATCACCGACCAGGCAATGATCCCGCCCTTGATGATGAGCTTGGGCTTGGCCCCGAAGCTGCCGACGGGCCAGAGCACTATGTCTGCCAACTTGCCCGGTTCCAGGGACCCCACCAGGTGAGATATTCCATGGGTAACGGCCGGGTTGATGGTCAGCTTGGCCAGGTAGCGCAGCACCCGGAAGTTGTCGTGGTCGGGCGAGTCTTCGGGCAGCTTGCCCTTGAACTGGCGCATCTTGTCCGCAGTCTGGAACAGGCGAGTGAAGTTCTCTCCCACCCGGCCCATGGCCTGGGAGTCCGACGAGTACATGCTGATGACGCCCAGGTCGTGCAGCACGTCTTCGGCAGCCATGGTCTCGGGGCGGATGCGGCTCTCGGCGAAGGCCACGTCCTCGGGCACCCGGGGGCTCAGGTGGTGGCACACCATCAGCATATCCATGTGCTCGGCCAGGGTGTTGACCGTGTAGGGACGGGTGGGGTTGGTGGAAGACGGCAGGACGTTCAGTTCCGCTGCAATCCTGATAATGTCCGGAGCGTGGCCGCCGCCGGCGCCCTCGGTGTGGTAGGTGTGGATGGCCCTGCCCGCGATGGCGGCAATGGTGTCCTCGACGAACCCGGCCTCGTTCAGGGTGTCGGTGTGGATGGCCACGGGCACGTCGTACCGGTCGGCCACCTCCAGGCACCGGTCGATGGCGGCGGGGGTCGTGCCCCAGTCCTCGTGCAGCTTCAGCCCGCTGGCCCCGGCTTCCAGTTGCTCCTCCAACGGAGCGGCGATGCTGGCGTTGCCCTTGCCCAGCAGGCCCCAGTTGACCGGCAGGGCCTCGGCGGCTTCCAGCATGCGGGCAATGTTCCAGGGACCGGGAGTGCAGGTGGTGGCGTTGGTGCCGTCGGCGGGACCGGTGCCGCCACCAATCATGGTGGTGATGCCATTGGAAAGGGCGTGCCATACCTGCTGGGGAGAAATCATGTGGATGTGAGCGTCTATGCCCCCGGGCGTGGCAATGAGATGCTCGCCGGCGATAACCTCGGTCCCGGCCCCCACCACCATGTCCGGGTGAACCCCGTCCATCACGCCGGGGTTGCCGGCCTTTCCGATGGCTACGATGCGGCCTGCCTTGACACCGATGTCAGCCTTGGTGATGCCCAGGACCGGGTCCATGATTATGGCGTTGGTGATCACAAGGTCCAGGGCGCCGTCCCGGCTGGTGGCTTCCGGGGCCTGGCCCATGCCGTCCCGCGCCGTCTTTCCCCCGCCGAAGACCAGTTCATCGCCGTAGGTGAGCAAATCCCGTTCCACCTGGCAGACCAGCGAGGTGTCGGCCAGGCGGAAGCGATCACCCACAGTGGGGCCGTACAGTTCAACGTACTGCTGCCGGCTGATGCGCGCCATGCTAATTCTCCCCCTGGGTGTCGGACTCTGCAGTGGGCAGGTGGGCAAATCCCCTCCGTTCCATATCGGCCAGGGCCCCCGTTCGCACCTGCGGCGAGTCCAGGCTGCCACCGGCAAGCCCGTTCAGGCCGTGGACCCGGCGGTCGCCCCCGATGGCAACCAGGGTTACGTCCTTGCGGTCGCCGGGTTCAAAGCGGACCGCGGTACCGGCGGGAATGTCTAGCCTCATACCGTATGCCGCCTCCCGGTCGAAACGCAGGGCCCGGTTGGCCTCGAAGAAGTGGAAGTGGGAACCCACCTGGATGGCCCGGTCGCCGGTATTCCATACCGGCAGGGCTACCGTTGGCCGCCCCGAGTTAATTTCCACGGGCTCGTCGGAAGGGATGTAGTGAGCGGATGGGTTGCTCATGCTTATGCCGGTCTCCGTAAATCCTCTGAGAATTCAGACTATGGGGTCGTGGACCGATACCAGCTTGGTGCCGTCGGGAAAGGTGGCTTCCACCTGGACCATGTCCACCAGGTCAGGCACACCCTCCATCACGTCATCGCGGGACAAGACCTGTCGGCCCAGCTCCATGGCCTCGGCCACGGAACGGCCGTCTCTTGCCGATTCCAGGATGGCCTCGGTAATCAGAGCCACCGACTCGGGGACGTTCAGCTTCAGGCCCCGGGCCTGCCGCCTTCGCGCCAGGTCCGCCGCCACGTACACCAGCAGTTTTTCCGATTCGCGGGGGGTGAGCATCATGGGGCAACTCCCAAGACTTACAAAGTGGACAGGTACCGGGACACCTCGTAATCGGTGACCATGGAGCGGTAGTCCTCCCACTCCAGCTTCTTGTTTTCGATCAGGCTGTTGAAGACGTGGTCTCCCAGGGCCTCGTACAGCAGTTCGCTGGACTCGGCCAGGGCGATGGCCTCACCCAGGCTGGTGGGCAGGGTGCGGAGGCCTAGGGACTGGCGACGCTGGGGGGACATTTCCAGCACGTTGCCCACCACCGGAGCGGGCACCGGGTAGTCCTCCTCGATGCCCTTCAACCCGGCAGCCAGCATGGCGCTGAAGGCCAGGTATGGGTTGCAGGCGGGGTCCGGCGACCGGTACTCGACGCGGATGGATGTTTCCGTGCCAGGTTCGTAGGTGGGCACCCGTATCAGGTCGGACCTGTTTACGTGGGTCCACGAGACGTATATGGGAGCCTCGTACCCGGGAACCAGCCGCTTGTAGGAGTTGACCCACTGGTTGGTCACCAGGGTAATCTCGGGGGCGTGGGCGATGAGACCGGCGATGAACTTCTTGCCCAACTGGGACAAGTATTGCTCGTCGTCCGCATCGAAGAAGCCGTTGGTCTCCCCCTGGAACAGGGACTGGTGCAAGTGCAGCCCGGACCCGTTGATGCCCGACACGGGCTTGGGCATGAAGGTGGCGTACACATTCTGCAGCAGGGCCAGTTCCTTCACCACCAGCTTTGCCGTCATCACGTTGTCGGCCATGGCCAGGGCGTCGGTGTATTCCAGGTCAATTTCGTGCTGGCTGGGTGCCCCCTCGTGGTGGGAGTACTTGACGTCAATGCCCATCTCGCCCAGGTGCAGCACCGTGTCCCGACGCAGTTCGGTGGCGGGGTAGCTGGAAAGCTGGTCAAAGTAGCCGCTGGAGTCCAGCAATTCCGGGGTCTCAGAGTTACGCAGGTAAAAGAACTCCAGTTCCGCCCCCACGTTGTAGGTGTAACCCAGAGCGGCAGCCCGTTCCAGGTTGCGCTTCAGCACGTAGCGGGGGTCGCCTATGAAGGTCTGCCCCCGCTGGTGGCGGATGTCGCAGAACATGCGGGCCACGGCGTTCTGACGGGGACGCCAGGGCAGCAGGGTGAAGGTGGCCGGGTCGGGATAGGCGCGCATGTCGCTCTCGTGGTGGCGGGCAAAGCCGTCTATGGCGGACCCGTCAAAACCCACGCCCCGTTCCAGGGCCTCCTCCAGGTCGCTGATGGTAATGGCAAAGCCCTTCAGGTGGCCCAGGATGTCGGTGAACCAAAGGCGGATAAACTTCACGTCGCTGTCGTGGGCCGCCCGCAGCACTTCTTCCCGTCCGGTAATCGCTTCAGTGGTCATCGTCTTTCCTCTAGTCGTTTTGTCTTGCCGCCAGTCCTAAACGGCCACGTATTCGCGGACCAGGTTCTGGTCCAGGTCCCGGGCCGTGCCTTCCAGGACAATGGCCCCTTTTTCCATCACGTAGCAGTAGTCCGCCAGCCCCAGGGCGAAGTCCAGGAACTGTTCCACCAGCAGAATGGTGGTCTCCTGCCGGTCCCTCAGCCGCTGCAGCAGTTCCTGGATCTCCTGGACGATGGACGGCTGGATGCCCTCGGTAGGTTCGTCCAGCAACAGCAGGGACGGCCGCCGGATCAGGGCGCGGGCCAGGGCCAGTTGCTGCTGCTGCCCGCCGCTCAAGGTGCCGGCCACCTTGCGCTGGTAGGTCTTCAGGGCCGGGAACAGGTCATACATCCGGTCCAGCGCGTCGGACTTGCTCTCCTGGCCGTCTGCAGCCTCCAGCCCCATCAGCAGGTTGTCGTGGACCGACAGGTAGGGAAAGACGTGCCGGCCCTGGGGCACATAGCCGAATCCTGCCCTGGCCCTGCGGTGGGGCGGCCACCGGGTAAGGTCCGACTGGGCGAATTTCACCTGGCCGGCCCGGGGATTCAGCAGCCCCATGATGGACTTGAGCAGGGTGGTCTTGCCCACGCCGTTGCGCCCCAACAGGCACACAGCCTGACCCTCGGGCACATCCAGGGCCACGTCATTCAATACCATGCTCTGGCCGTATCCTACGGTCAGGTCTCGAATGGTCAGCAACGGCTCTTCGTATCTCATAACTGCCCTCCGGCGTCTCAGGCGCCGACGGTCTCTACCGCCCGTGGCCGAGTATTTTCCGCCACCGTTCGCTGGCCCGATGCGCCGTGGCCCAGGTAGGCGCGGACTACCTCCGGGTCCTGCTGGACCGTCTCCATGGTCCCTTCGCTGAGAACACGGCCCAGGTGCAGCACCGTAACCGTTTCGGCAAACCGCCGGACAAACTCCATGTCGTGTTCCACCACCAGGACGGAGCGGGCGCTGCCGATGGACTGTAGCAGTTCGCCGGTGCGTTCCCTTTCCCGGCGGGTCATACCGGCCACCGGCTCATCCATCAACAGCAGCTTGGGTTCCTGGACCAGCAGCATCCCTATTTCCAGCCACTGCTTTTCGCCGTGGGAGAGGGAGCCGGCCGGGTCGCCGACCCGGGCCGCCAGCCCCACCTCTTCCAGGGTGGCCATGATGCGGTCCGAGTCGCGGCGCCGGGTACCCCCCAGCAGGCCGGTGATGCGGCTACGGAAACCCAGGGCAACCTCCAGGTTCTGGTACACAGTCAGGCTGCCGAATATAGACGGGGTCTGGAACTTGCGGCCGATACCCAACTTGACCAGTTCATGCTCCTGTTGGCGCGTCAAATCGGCGCCACCGTCAAAGACAATACGGCCCCGGTCCGGTTTCGACTTGCCGGTAATGGCGTCTATGAGCGTGGTCTTGCCGGCCCCGTTGGGCCCGATGAGAAACCGCATCTCGCCGTACTTCATGCTGAAGTCCAGTTCGTTCAAAACGGTGAAGCCGTCGAAGCTGATGGTCAGTTGCTCCACGGAGAGAATCAGGTCGTCGGCCGGCGGCTTTGCCCCGGCGCCGTTGCCGCCGTTTTGATTCACTGCCCGGAAAATACCCCGGGCCCTGCGTCCGATCATTTGCTTACCCCCGGAATAAACCTGGTTGCCCCGTTTCTCAGCTGCTGCACCGACAGCCACTCGGGCCGCCGCCAGCCCTCCCCTCGCAACAGGCCCATGATGCCCGCCGGGAATACGAGCACCGCGCCGATGAACAGCAGGCCCAGGAAATACTGCCAGATGGCTGGGAAGGACTCGCTAAGTCCGCTCTTGGCCCCGTTGACCAGGATGGCGCCGACGATAGCCCCCAGCAGGACTCCCCTTCCGCCCACGGCCACCCAGATGGCAATTTCAATGGACGGCACAATCCCCATCATAGTGGGGGAAATTATGCCCACCTGGGGGGTGAACAATGCTCCCGCAATGCCGGCTATGCCGCCGGAAAGGGCGAACACGATGGTCTTCAGGATAGCCGGGTTGTACCCGGAAAAGCGCACCCGGTTCTCATCGTCCCGCATGGCCACCAGCAGGCGGCCAAAGCGGGAGGCAATCAGCCACGTGCACAGCAGGTAAGTCAGCGCCAGCACCGCCAGGGTGGCGTAGTACAGGGCGACCTGGGTGGAAGGGGCGTTTATGGAAAAGCCGAACATGGTCGTGTAGTTGGTGATGCCATTGGTGCCGCCAGTGTAGGGCTGCTGGCCGATGAACAGGATGCTGACAATCAGGGCCAGCGCCTGGGTTATCAATGCGAAATAGACCCCGGTGATTCGGCTGCGGAATACCAGGTAGCCCAGCCCGCCGGCCAGCGCTGCCGGAACGATGAAGGTCATGGGAATGGCGAACCAGGCATACTGGAAGGGCGCCCAGAAGAAGGGCAGTTCCGTCAGTCCGCTCCAGAACATGAAATCCGGCAGCTTGCCCTGGACCGATTCCAGTTTCAGGAACATGGCCATGGCATAGCCGCCCAGCCCAAAGAAAACACCCTGGCCCAGGCTCAGCATTCCCGCATAGCCCCAAATGAGATTCAACGACATGGCCAGGATGGCGAAGGTCAGGAACTTGCCCAGCAGGGCCACCCGGAAATCGGACAGGACCAGGGGCGCGGCCAGCAATGCCGCCAGTACCAGGGCCGGAGCAATCCAATCGGTGGCAACGCCGCCCAGCCTTGTCGGTCCGGCCACGGTCCTGATTGCCCTGGATATGGATGCTTTGGTAGCCGTCACCATCCTACCGTCCCCTGGCCCGCATCAGGCCGGCCGGTTTCCACTGCAGGAACAGGATGACCATGGCGAAAACCAGCACCTTGCCCACTACTGCCGTTGTCCCAAACTCGAACAGGGTATTCAGAATCCCGATTATCAGCGCCGCCATTATGGTGCCCGGTATCTGTCCCAGCCCGCCAAGAATAACCACGATAAAGGCGTCCACGATATAGAAAGTGCCCAGGGACGGGCCAATGGGGCCGATCAAGGTCAGGGCGCAGCCGGCGACTCCGGCCAGGCCTGACCCCAGTGCGAAGGTAAAGCTGTCAACCCGGCGGGTTGAAACTCCCAGGCTGGCGGCCATTTCCCGGTTCTGCATCACCCCCCGCATGCGGCGGCCCTCATTGGAGCGGTACATGTACCAGTACAGACCACCCAGGCAGGCCAGCACCAGCCCGATGATGAAGATGCGCTTCATGGGCAGCAGCAAACCGGATGTAATTGACACGGTGGAACTGAGCCACGCCGGGGCCACTACCTGTACGTTGGGAGCGCCAAAAATAGAGCGGGCCAGTTGCTGCAGGAAAAGCCCCACGCCCCACGTCGCCAGCAGGGTGTCCAGGGGGCGGCGGTACAGGAAGCGGATAACCGTGTTCTCCACCAAGTAACCGGCGGCGGCGGCGGTTATGAAGGATGCAGGTATGGCGATAAGAAAGGTTACTCCAGCCTGGGGATCGCCGGTGTAGTGGCTGGCCACCTGCTGCAGAGCGTAGGTGGTGTAGGCTCCCACCATGATGAACTCACCATGGGCCAGGTTGATTACGTTCATCAACCCGAATGACAGGGCTAGTCCCAGCGCCGTAAGGAGCAGGATTGAGCTGAGGCTCAGGCCGTTAAAAAGTTGCAGTGCCCAGACTTCCATAATTCCAGAACTGACGGTCGGATTCGGTTCTCGTACACAAAGCTATACCGTGGGGCAAGGAGGTACCGAGACCCCCTCGCCCCCACGGTGTAAGAGTCCGCTTCTATTGTGCCTGGGCCAGTTCCCTCAGGCCAGAGGCCCAGTCATAGGTGTCCAGGTAGGGGTCCGGCGCAACCGGGGCGCCAGAGTTCCAGATCTCGTCAATCTGGCCGTCGCTCCGGACCTTGCCTATGCGGACGGTCTTTGAGACGTGCTGGTTGGTGTCGTGGATGGTCACGGCGCCGCCGGGGGCCGCGAAGGAAATCCCCTTGGCCGCTTCCTTGACCGCCGCCACGTCGATGGACCCGGCCTTCTCCACGGCGGCTTTCCACAGGTACACTCCGAAGTAACCGGCCTCAATGGGGTCGTCGGTAACCCGGTGCTCACCGTACTTGGCCTGGAAGGCCGCGACGAACTTGGCGTTTTCCAGGGTGTCGGTGGTCTGGAAGTAGTTCCATGCCACCAGGTGGTCGGTGATGTTATCGGCGCCGATGCCGGTGATTTCCTCTTCTGCCACGCTGACCGAGATCGTGGGCAAGTCCTCGGCGGTGATGCCGGCGTCCTTCAACTGCTTGAAGAAGGCCACGTTGGAGTCGCCGTTCAGGGTGTTGAAGACCACGTCCGGCTCGGCGGAGCTGATCTTGGCAATGACGGTGCTGTACTCGGTGTGGCCCAGGGGCGTGTACTCCTCACCCACGGCCTCCAGCCCCGCCGCCTGAAGCTGCTTGTTGATGATCAGGTTGGATGTGCGAGGGAATACGTAGTCGGAACCCAGCAGGTAGAACTTGGTCTTGCCCTCTTCCAGCAGGTATTCCACGGCGGGAACGATCTGCTGGTTGGTGGTGGCGCCGGTATAGAAGATGTTGGGAGAAGTCTCCAGCCCCTCATACTGGACGGGGTAGAACAGCAGACCGTTGTTGGCCTCGAAGACGGGCAGCATGGCCTTGCGGCTGGCGCTGGTCCAGCCACCGAACACCACGGCAACCTCGTCCTCCTGGAGCAGCTTGCGGGCCTTTTCGGCGAAGGTGGGCCAGTCGGAAGCGCCGTCCTCGATCACCACCTCCAGCTGCTTGCCCATGACACCGCCGGCGGCGTTAATTTCCTCAATGGCCAGCAGTTCCGCGTCGTGGACGGCGGTCTCGCTGATGGACATGGTGCCGGAAAGGGAGTGCAGGATGCCAACCTTGATGGTGTCGGATTCTTCGGCCACGGGTGCAGCAGGGGCGGACTCTGCAACGGTACCGGGGGCAACGGGAGCCTGTTGAGCAGCGGGCGGAGCCGGCGGGGCTTCGGAACCGCAGGCCACGGTCAACAAAATACCGAGGCTGACCAACAGGCTCAGGGAAAGAAACCGGAATGAACCAAAAGCCTTGGGTAATGATAAGACAGACATTTGAGAACTATCCTCCTGACATTTCGATGGTCGGCGCTCCTGAACTACTGATCCCCTGTCCGCGGGATTGCGATGGCAGTTTCTGCGCCGACAGGTACAAATTAAGGCCCCTTTATTTCGTCCCTATTTCTTTAATGTGAACTGGGAGTAACCATTGTGTTTCCAGACTGTTTCGCGGTATCACGTTCCTGAAATTGTCAACCACCCTGCAACTATGGGATTGACTCTCGAGTGCTTCCAGCTTATGAAAGTGAGTTGCCCTATTCGGGGCAAGTTTTCCATTGCCATCGAAGGAACGGCATCGTCTTTTGTTTCTGCAATGGCTGGCGCAGAATGTTCTCTAAGGGGCCACAGGGAGGGGAAGCAGCGGGTCTCAGATTTGTCAGTGTTGCCGAAATCTGTCCCTAAATTGGAACATCAAATACGAAGCAGCAGTGCATTCGAAGGCGTTGAAACCACCCTATACGGTGAAGAGGGACTGGTCCCCGTTGGCTAACGCCCCATTTGCCCGTACGTATTTGCCAAGCGGGAGTGCGGAAGCTGACCATGCCCAACCGATCTGCAGTTCCCTAATCTCTTCAATCTCATGTACGGAGAATGGGGGCAACCTGCAGAGGGCATCGGCGAGGATGTGATGGTTATGGTCAGCTGTTCAGCCAGCCCCCGGAGAGGCCAGAAACTGTGGAAATAGGGGCCGATGTGGGCGAAAAGAAGCCCGCCACTTCCTTTAATCGTCAGAAGTTCTGAAACTTCCAACGGCGAATGAACGGACGGCCTATTGCTGTTCCATTTTGGCGCCATTCGTCTCGTAAAGGCATGCGGGAAGCGGGAAGACCTTGCCTATAGTCTCTTGTTTCGGCTGCCGCAAAAGCATACCGCCGCCAACCAGACCTGAACAGCTAGCGCGCGGCCAGCCTGAACCTGTCTGTGTGGCATAGTAGCCGCTTCAGGAACGCAGGTTTCCGTAGGGATTATGGGGTGCAGACGATCACGAAGTATGGGCAAGACGACTTCCCCCACTGAAAATCTGCGGCCTCATCAAGATCTCCCGCTATTTGAGATAATCAACCGAAACAGACGCAAATCGGAAGAGTTCCTAATCCTACAATCGCAGATTAACTGAGGTAGAAAAACTTCACTTTAGCAAGTGGGCGAGGTGAGAGTTTGGTTGGGGAGAGGGTTGATGTGTTGGAAGCGGCCCGGTTGGCCAGGGGCATTGAGAAAGTCCACCGGCGATTTGAGGCCCGGTCTTACCGTCGGAACCCCGTCGTCGGGCGTTGGCATATTTGAAAGGACTGATGAGTCCCGTGGAGCGGATGAACGGGTGGCAGTTGGCGCAGCAGCCGCTGCACTCCGTCGGGCGTGGCATCACCGGCCGCTGTACGACTACGTGTGGGATGCTGTCCGGGTTCGGGATGATCTTCAAGACTACGTGGTGGGGCATTTGGGGGATGCCGAGGGTGTGCTGGTGGTGGACGAGGCGGGATTCCCGACGAAGGGAACCAAGTCGGTGGGGGTGCAGCTTCAGTTCAGTGGTGCGGCGGATCGAATCGAGAACTGGCAGGTAGGAATCTTCCTGAGTTACTTCACCGGCCATGAGAGAGTCCTGCTGGACCGGGAGTTGTACCTGCCCTAGGGATGGGCCGGAGACGAAACGCGCCGCCGGTAGGCTGGAGTGCCAGAGGAAGTGGCCTTCCGTACCAAGCCCCAGCTGTCCCCGAAGGTGGTGGAGCGGGCGGCATAATGGGGAGTTCCCTAGGGATGTTTTGCCGGAGACACATTGTAAGGCAGCGACCGGAAGTTGCGTCAGTGGTTGGAGCAACAAGAGATACCCCATGCGCTGGCCATCAAGAACAACGAGAAGCTGTGGGCCTGGACGGAGGAAAGCCCCAGGCAGGTGCGGGCAGACCGGTTGGCATCCCAGGTGGAAGAATCGGGCTGGGTCCCCTGCAGTGCGGGAGATGGAGCCAAGGGTCCCTCGGGTCTATGACTGGGCCTGGTTGGTGGTCCGGCCCCTGAGAGAACAAGGCAAGGGGTGCTGGCTATTGGTCCGTCGCGGCATAGTCCACCCTGAAGAGCTGGCCTATTACGTCTGCTACGGCCCCAGAGAGACTACGGGGAAAAACTGGTGAAGGCAGCGGACATCAGGTGGACCATTGAAGAGTGCTTTGAGGAAGCTAAAGGGCTCGCAGGACTGGACCTGTATGAGGCAAGGAAATGGGAGGGCTGGTACCGGCACGTCACCCTGGCCATGCTGGCCCACATCTGCCTGGCGGTAGTCCGGCTACAGGCTAACACCGGTCCAGAAGTCCAAAAGGGGGGAGACGCGGGGTGGGATGCAACCCTGATACCTTTCACGGTTCCCGAGGCGCTTGGGTTGCTGTGACGGTTGATCTGGCAGCCCAGGGGATCGCCCGTACTGGCATTGGCCTTGTTCCAATGAAGACGACGCTACCAGGCAAGGGGCCGCCGCTGCAACTACCAGCGCCGCCTCCGACACCTTAGGGGGTGTCGTCAAATTTTCCGTTTCCCTCCCGTACTGACTGCCCCACAACACTCCTCAATGGCCCAAGGGTTACAACGACACTTACTGCCAGTGGTCCCTGGCCGTTCAAAGTCCAACGGTCCTCGTTGTTCCTTATGGCCATCAAATGCGGAATGTCCTCGCGCTCCAGCCACAGCCGCAATTTCCGGTCGCTTCCGTACACCTCGTTCCCAGTAAACCAGGTGAGCGGTGAAGGAAAACCAAGGGAGGTTGCCGGAGGACGGGGCCGACGTGTTTTCCTACTGCCAGAAGACCAGGTTTGCCAATATGCAGCTCGATTTCTGCCAATGGCCCTCAACCTGCTCCGCCAGGACCAAACCCGCAAAACCCCCTGTCAAAGCCAAATGGAAAATGGCGGGCTGGGACAATAACTACTTGCTACCCAACCTCTCCTCTTAGGACGTGTTTGCCATGCGGCGACCAGGGAGGTGGTTGACCAGCTAAAGACAATCTGATACTACTCCAATCACTATATTGTCAGGATGGGCTATTGTCCGTGAGAACGCTTGTTGATGTTCTACGATTAAGTCACCAGCTAACTGGTCAGCGAAAATGTCACCCTTATGAAGGAAGTGACATTGAAACAGCGAGAACAGGCAAGAATTCAGGTACTCAACACCGTGCTGGAACACCACCTTTCCATCGC
>JAJEDS010000111.1 GCA_022821365.1 Dehalococcoidia bacterium
TCCCTTCCCCCTTGACGGGGGAAGGTTAGGATGGGGGTGCCCCGCCGTTAGGATAGAGGTGCCGCGCTGGGTGTAGGGGCGATTCGCGAATCGCCCCTACACCCACGCATAAAGTTCCTGCCACTGCCGGAGTGGCGATAACTCGTTCCGATTCTCCCTAAACCTCCACCGCCTCAACCCCGACTATCCTCCCGCTCCGCGCCGACTCAATGGCGGCCAGGGTGGTCTCCACGACTCTTAGTCCGTCGACGCCGGTGGCTGCCGGTTCCCGATCCTCCACCACCGCCTGCTGGAAGTCCTCCGTTTGCGCGATGAAGTTGCCCAGGTAGTTGTCGGGGTATGACTCCGCCCGGTTTACCGTGTCGGATAAGACCTCGATTTCCCCCTTCTGCGCCTCCCAGACCGTTTCCCGGGTGGTGAAACGGCCGTTGATGCCGTAGATTGCCAGGTCGTTCCTGGTATCCGGCAGCAGGCGACCGCACACCAGGGTACCCAGGGTCCCGCTGCTGAATCGCAGGGATAAGGCCGCGATCTGCTCCAGGGGGCGATTCGCCGTCTGGCCGTCGGTAATGGCGGCCACTTCCACTATTTCCTGCCCCAGCACAAACCGCAGCAGGTCCATGACGTGGACGCCGGTACCCATCAAGGTGGACGCGCCACCGATGGCCACCGGGTCGTCCCACCACTGTCGGAGCCCCTCCCGTGGCGGGAAGACCTCCTGGCCGCGGCTGCCAAAGCCCCATTGGCCCTGGGCCATGGTAATTCTGCCCAATGTCCCGTCAGCCACTAGGTCGCGGGCCAGGATATGCCCGGGATTGTGCCGTAGTTCAAAGCCCACTCCCAGCTTTACACCCCGGTCCCGGCAGGCCCGTACCATGGCCACGGCGTCTTCCAGTGTGGTGGTCATTGGCTTTTCGCAGAGGACGTGTTTTCCTGCCTCAGCCGCCTGGATTGCCTGGCCGGCGTGGAGCGAGTTGGGGGACGAAATGAACACGGCGTCCACCCGGCTGTCGGCCAGCAGGTTGTCCAGCGAACTGTAGGCGGCATCGGCTTTATGGCGCGCGGCGAAATCGTCGGCTCGCCCCTGGTCGCGGCTGTAGACGGCCACCAGCCGGGCGTCGTTGGCGTCGTTTATGGCCGGCGCAATCTTGTTTTCCGGGTGCATACCCGTGCTTACAATTCCCCAACCGAATGCCAAGGTGAACCTCCCGATCTGCAAAAGAGTATGAATGTGCCCAAGATAGGGAATGCCAGGCAGGGTGTCAAATGGAATGCCTCACAGCCTCTGCCAAAAAGCAGCCGGCTGCCGCTAATTACGGACATTCTTAACTGGCAATAATGCCAGCAATGTTTTATTTGCCTTGACAATAGTCGCCATCGGCCTTAAATTATCGAATAGCCGACTGGTGGTCGGCTTGCATTAACAACTGAGACGTTTCCGGGGCGCCGTAACGGCCTAATTGGGAAGGCAGTGTAAATCCGCAGCGGTTGCGCCACTGTAAGCGGGAAGCCCCCGGCAGTATGCCACTGTCCCTGCGACTGTTCCGTGTTTGGGGAACTGGTCAAACGGGGTGGGAAGGCGCTGGAGGAGCAGAGATCCGTAAGCCAGGAGACCTGCCCCGGAAACTTTGGACCTTAGCTCTGCGCCATTCGGAGTCGGTTCACGGTGGGCGGCATATCCTGCCTGCCAGAATCAAATGGATTGCCGATTCCCCGGGCTGCAGAGTCCGGGGATTTTTGGTGGCTTTCTCTCTCATTTAATCCCCGCGACCAAGAAGAGACAGGTATGACCACTGAGAAGACTGGAATCTCAATGACCGTGGTGGCCGTTGGCCCCGGCGATCCGCGAATGCTGACCCTCCGGGGCCGGCAGGCGCTTGAGTCCGCCGACCTGGTAACCGGCTTCAAGACGGTGCTGGACGTGGTGGCCGAGTGGTGCGGCAACGCGGAGATGAAGCCCATGAGCTACCGCGACCAGGAAGATGTCCTAGAGTACACGGCTGCCCAGGCCGCCGACGGGA
The DNA here is from genome assembly GCA_022821365.1 of Dehalococcoidia bacterium. Lineage (GTDB taxonomy): Bacteria > Chloroflexota > Dehalococcoidia > Lucifugimonadales > UBA3495 > Bin22. Next base: position 2,022 of record JAJEDS010000111.1, read on the forward strand.
AGAAGTGCGTGGTCTGCTGCTGGGGTGACCTGAATGTGTCCGCCGCCGAACTGCTGGCCCGGGTCTATCGGCGCGCTGAAAACGTGGAACTCATTCCCGGGATCAGCTCCATTCAGATGGCCTGCGCCCGTTCCGGCATTGCCATGGAAGAGTCCCTGTTCATCACCCTGCACCGGAGGGACGGCTCAGAGTCCGCCCTGTCCGAACTGGAACACTACCTTGGCGAGGGGAAACGCAACATCATCCTGCTGCCCCGTCCCTTCGACCTGATGCCGGCCCAGATTGCGGCAGACCTGGTGACCGCCGGCATATCCGGTGACAGGCCGGTTACCGTGTACCAGCGGCTGACCCTGGAGGGTGAGCAGGCCTGGAACGGTACCCTGGCCGAATGCGCCGCAATCACTGAGGAATTCAGCGACCTTTCCATCATGGTCTTTCCCCGTCCCGTCGGCGGGAACCACTGAGTTGAAGGCCGGATATTTTGACCACTCCCATTGAAATCGGCTCGAAACCGGTGGTCTTCGTTACCACCGCCGATACCGACATTCTCACCGCCGACCGGGCCCTGGCCGGCCTTCCCGAAGGCGGGCCCCAGGTTCGGGCCTACCATCCCATGGCCCTGGACACCGACGAGGCGCGCCAGGAACTGCTGGCTTCGGTGGGGGAGGCCGGCGTGGTGCTGCTGCGGTTGCTGGGCGGCAAAAGGGCCATGCCCGATACCTTCGATTCCCTGGTCGGCCTGTGCCATGAGCGGGGAATTCCCCTGATTGCCTGCCCGGGCCACCAGGAATGGGATGAGGACCTGGTTACCGCCTGCTCCGTTCCTGTGGCGGAACTGGAAACCACCTTTTCCTATTTGATGCGCGGCGGCATAGATAACTTCCGCAACCTGTTCCTGTTCTTGAGCGACACCTACCTGGGCAGCGATTTCGGCCACGAGGCTCCCGAACCGGTACCCTGGGAAGGCATATACCACCCTGACGCAAGCCCGGAAGATTCCGTAGAGGTGGACCGGTACATCGCGTCCAGATTCCAGGCAGGCCGCCCCAGCGTGGGGCTGCTCTTCTACCGCGCCCACTGGATGAGCGGCAACCTCCAGTTCGTCGATGACCTGATTCGCTGCCTGGAAGGTAAGGATGTCAACGTTCTGCCCGTCTATTCCTACAGCCTGAAGCACAATCCCGAAGAAGAGGGTCAGCGCAGCCGTACCCTTACCAGCTTTATGGCGGATGCAAAGGGCGAACCCCGCGTTGACTGCATCATCAATACCATGGGCCTGGCCATGAGCGACCTGAGCCAGGAGGGGCCCACCATTGCTACTGGTTGGTCCGTGGACCTGCTGGACGCGCTGGACATTCCCATAATCCAGGGCATCGTCAGCACCGGCTCCAGGCAGGAATGGGAGGAAAGCTCCCTCGGTCTTGGGCCCATTGACACGGCCATGAACATTGCCCTGCCCGAGTTCGACGGCCGCATCATCACCGTCCCAATTTCCTTCAAGGAGGAAACGGCCGGCAGCGAACGGAACGGCCTTACCGGCCCCCGCCTGCAACGCTACGTGGCGGCGCCCGACCGCATGGAAGCCCTGGCGGGACTGGCGGCCAAGTGGGCCACCCTTCGCCTGAAGCCGAACGGCGAAAAGCGCATTGCCATCATCATGAGCAACTACCCCACCAAGGACGCCCGCATCGGCAACGCGGTGGGGCTGGACACGCCGGCGTCGGTCATCAACCTTCTCCATGCCTTCCGGGCTGCTGGGTACGTGGTGAATGACATTCCCGCGGACGGCGATGAACTGGTACACCGGATCATTGAACGGTGCAGCAACGACCGGGACTCTTTGACCGAAGAACAGTTGAGGCTGGCCGCTGGCCACGTGGACCGCCGGCAGTACGCCCGCTGGTTCGAGAACTTTGCCCCCACCGTGCAGCAGGAACTACAGGAAGCCTGGGGCGACCCCCCCGGCCGGGTGTACCGAACCGGCGACTCCCTGGCCATTGCCGGCCTGGATCTGGGCAATATCTTTGTTGGCCTGCAACCGCCCCGGGGCTTCGGCGAGAACCCCATTTCCGTCTATCACAGCCCCGACCTGACACCCACCCACCATTACATCGCCTATTATCGCTGGATTAGCGAAGTATTCCAGGCCGACGCCATGGTCCACGTGGGAAAGCACGGCACCCTGGAATGGCTGCCGGGCAAGGGCATCGGCCTTTCCGAAGCTTGCTACCCTGAAGTTGCTCTTCAGGACCTGCCCCTGTTCTATCCGTTCATCATCAACAACCCCGGCGAGGGAACCCAGGCCAAGCGCCGCACCCACGCCACCATCATCGACCACCTGATCCCGTCCTTGACCACCGCCGACAGCTATGGCGACATTGCCAAGCTGGAACAGTTGATGGATGAGCATTACCAGTGCCAGACGCTGGACCCCGCCAAGCTGCCCATGCTGGAAAGCCAGATATGGGAGATGGTGCAGCAGGCGGAATTGCACCGCGACCTGGGGGTGGAAGACCAACCCGACGATTTCGGCGAATTCATGCTGGAAATTGACGGGTACCTGTGCGAAATCAAGGATGTTCAGATCAAGGACGGCCTGCACACCCTGGGCGAACCTCCCACCGAGGAACAGCTGGTAGGGCTGCTGTCTGCACTAACGAGACTTGACATAAGCGGCATCCCCAGCCTGCGCCGGGCCATTGCCGAGGCTTTGGGGTTGGACTATGCCGGATTGCTCGACGACCCCGGCAGAGCCGTTAACGGCAACATGCCGGCGGTCCTGCGGGAACTGGACGCGGAAACTCCCCTGCGCAGCGCCGGCGACGTTATTGAACGCCTGGAGTTGCTGTGCCGCAGCGCCTACGAACGGCTGCAGGTGGGCGGGTTCAACAGGGACGACGTGCCGGCCATAGTCTCCGAGTTACTGGGCCGTTCCGATCCTGCCACTGAAATGGTGCTCCGGTACGTGGCCGACTTCATCTATCCGTCCCTGATGCGCACTTCCGACGAAATTGGGAACCTGCTGCGGGGCCTGGACGGGCGGTTTGTCCCGCCGGGGCCCAGCGGCGCGCCCACCCGCGGCATGGCCAACGTCCTGCCCACCGGACGTAACTTTTATTCGGTGGACCCCAAGACGCTGCCCTCTCCGGTGGCGTGGG
>JAJEDS010000379.1 GCA_022821365.1 Dehalococcoidia bacterium
TGGCGTGCTCCGCAAGACCCACACGCTCTAGGAGTTGCTCGGTTCGGCGCTTTGCCTCACCGGGGTTGATGTGGTTCAGGGCGGCGAAGAACCGCATGTTCTGCTCGCCGGTGATGCGGCCGTACAGACCCCGCTCGCCGCCTAGGATGAACCCCGTATTTCTGCGCACCTGTTTGGACTGGGAAACCACGTCGTACCCCAGCACCCGGGCCGTTCCTGACGTGGGAGTAAGCAGGGTGGACAGTATGCGGACCGTGGTGGTCTTGCCCGCCCCGTTGGGCCCCAGCAGGCCAAAGACGGCGCCCCTCGGTATCTCGAGAGTGAGGTCCTTCAGCGCGGTGAAGTTGCGCCGCCGACCCATAACGTTGCGGGAAGTATAGACGCGATTCAGATTTGTACACTCAACGGCACTAGCACTTGCGGCAACCATCTGGTCCCCCTTCACTTTGTACTCTACAGTATGGACGTTTCGTAGGCCCCTCGGCGTCTGGCATCAATCTCGACGATTCGGAACAGCAGGTATCCCAACAGGCCGTAGCAGACTCCTACTGCCAACTCCCAGATCAGGTCAGTTCCCACTGAGGACAAATCAGCGCCGACGAAGGCCTCCCGAAAGGCCGATACGCCGTGGGTCAAAGGAAGAACGTCGCCAGCATAGGATAGGAACAGGGGCAGTTCGTCCACCGGAATAACCACGCCCGTGAAGACTATCAACATGCCCGAACCCGCGGCGCTAATGACCAGCCAGTCGCGCACGACAATGGCAAGCACCCCAATGCAGAGCGCGAAGGCAGTGGAGGAGAAGCCGATTAACAGTATGGACGTTACCAGGGTCAACCAGTTGGTAGCCGAAAAGTCCAGGCCGACGAACACTCCGGCAAATACCAGGCTGGTAATCACTGTGAACATTCCGTTGGGGAAATGCAGTGTGCCCCGGCTCCAATAGATAAGCCACCGGTTCCCCGTAGACCCCAGGACGTGCCCCAGGGTCCCGATAACCCGCTCGTAGTAGTTGCACTGGGTAATGCCCCAGATGAGGATCAAGGGAGTGGAATAGGCGGCCATTCCCTTGATGTAATAATCCGAGTCCAGGGGGCTGTTGGCGAACCTGCCGGTGAGCATCAGCATGGTAATGTACAGCACCGGAACGAGAAACACATTCCCGGTATAAGCCGGCCAGTTCAACCAGAAGAACAGGGCGCGGTAGGTCAACCATGATTGAATGAAGAAGTTGGTCACAAGACCTCCTGAACTAAAGCCAGGGTGGGATGTACATTTCATCGCTGCGGGGCCCGGTCGGGATCAGGGGCGGCCCTCACCCCCGGCCCTTCTCCCTCAGGAAGAAGGGGAGAAAGAACAGTGCGCATCCCACCTTGGCTTTAGTTTAGAAAGCCCGCATGTTCCCTTCGACTCGAACGCGGTGCTCAACCTTGATTAGAAGCAAGTAAGCCAGGGACAGATAGGCCAGGGAGATGGCCAGTGCGACGGCAAGGTCCCAGGCCCCCTGCAGGGAGTTACCTCCGGGTTCCAGGGCAGTGATTACAGCGTCCATGGCCCACGCCGCGGGCAGTATGCGCGCCACCAATTCGATGCCCGGGGTAAGGAACGCCACCGGATAGAAGAATCCTCCCAACACCACGCCCATGGGCCTGATTACGTTGAAGAAGCCCTCGCGGCCCCGCACCAACAGAAACAGCGGCGCAAAGATAATTGAAACGGACAACACGCTGAACGCCCCCACTCCGATGCCGAAGGACATTAGCAGGGGGTCGGAAATCCGGATGAATCGCCCGGAAATCCAGACCATCACCAGGATCGGCAGCAACCCTGAGAGTATGCCCAGAACGCTTATGGCCAAAGCCCTGGTGAATACGACCAATGCCAGGGGAGTGCGCGCCGTGGCGATGTAGTCATAGGTGCCGGCCAGTATGTCGCTGGTAATGGTCCACCCCAGGCGTATGGAAACCCGGTTCCAGATGGACATCAGGAGGACGCCCACGACTAGGTAATCAATGGGAGCGGAACTCTCGCCCTTGCTGGCAATCCACGCCAGCACCACGGCCAGCGGGATATTGACCACCAGGAAAAACAGGACTTCTCCCAGCCGCATGTCGTGCTTTATCTGTTCGTGGAAGGCACTTCTGAAAGCGTAGACGTAACCCATATCAAGCCTGCCCGGTGGATGTATGGCCTGGCTTGGCCCGACCGCACATCCCAATCAACCCCCTTGAGCTACCATGTAGCCGCAGGCGCTACTGCAGGTCTTCCGGCGCGGATGTTCGGGAATGTATGCCAGTTGCGGCCCCGCCAAAAATAAGTCGGCGGGAAGCTCTGGTCCTGAAAAAGAGCTTCCCGCCGCTGCCAACAACTGATTCCTGAGAAATCTCTAATTCAGAGCTAAATTTTCCCGCCAATGCTTTCGAACGCCAACCGCAACGATACATGCCGCGGCCTGCTTGTATGGAGGCCGAACGGAGTGTATCCATGATTGCAGCGTACGAAGCATACTTGACTGCCCGAGGATTGGGTGCGGGATAAACTACTACGGATTACGATGAACTGTCAATAATCCATACCCGTAAGGTAGCCTTCCGTTCCAGGTGGTCCAGAGGCAGCAGACGCAGGGGCAGACCTATCTGTCTGCCCGGGTTTTGCAGACGAAACCACCTACATTGGAACGCTGGCTACGCCTCATTAACCCTTCCACATCCGGTGGTCTGCTTTCGGACCTTGGAAGAGCAGGCCTTTCTATCTGCCGAAGCCCGATGAAGATACCAACTGACCAGGGGCCTGCCTACCAATTCCCGATGGAACAGTCGGCGATCAGACTTGTACCGGTATGCCCGAATGCCTCCGGCGTGGGCGTATGGTATGGATTCACGGTGGGCTGGGGGCAGGGCTTGTTGCGTCATTCTCATCCTGTTGACCTCTTAAGTAACTGTAGCCTTTGCTTATTGTTATGTGCTAACTTACCGGGAAAATCTTACTGGCAAACAAGGTCTCCGTTGTGAAGTCCAGGCCCTGAAACTGTCAGGTAACCGGGCCTGCCCCGTGGCTCAAAAGAGAGTTGCCACCGAAAGCGCCACAAATAGAAACTCAGACAATGTCCATTAAACGCCTCAAATGAATAAATGGTTGTACGATAATCCCCCGCACGACGCACTGTCCCGAAGCGCCATTACCCATGCACGACAGGCTAAAATTAAGGTAGACAACCTATTGATTTTGCCTGTGTCAACCATTATTATTCTGTAGATTTAGTTAGCAAGAACGTTTAAGCGAGAAATGAGACTCGCATTAACGGTTATCCAGGCAATATCCAGGCTGCCATAAAAGCCTTGTGGCCACCAACCAGCACGGAGAAAGCAGTTGACAACCAGTTTTATGGAAGGAATCGCAGCGGCGGATGCCCTTCAGCCTCAAGAACTAAAGGCTGAATCAGTTTCAGAGCCCAAAACGTACATGTTGGAGTGCCTGGACGTTAACAAGAGCTTTGGCGAAGTGGCAGCCCTGTCCAGGTTCTCCCTGAAATTGGCCCACGGTCAGATTCTGGCCCTGCTGGGGCCCAGCGGTTGCGGCAAAACAACCGCCCTGCGCCTGATTTCCGGTTTTGCCAATCCTGATGACGGCGTCATAACAATCGCGTCTCGCCCGGTTTTTGACCGGGGAACCTACGTGCCTCCAGAGAAGCGCAATGTTGGCATGGTTTTCCAGGAAGGTGCCCTCTTCCCCCACCTGACCGTCGAGCAGAACATCGCCTTTGGATTGTCAAAGGACGACCAGCGATCGGACCGGGTGTCAGAAGTAGTCAAAATGACAGGCCTGGAAGGACTGACCCAACGCATGCCTTACGAATTGTCCGGCGGCCAGCAGCAGCGTGTTGCTCTTGCCCGGGCGCTGGCTCCCCGGCCAGAGATCCTCCTCCTGGACGAACCCTTCTCCAACCTTGACCCGGCGTTGCGTGAACAGGTGCGCCGGGACGTGATGAGCATTCTCCGCGCCAACCATATAACCGCCATCTTCGTGACCCACGACCAGGAAGAGGCAATGTACGTGGGCGACTCCATAGCGGTTATGAACGGTGGCAAAATTGAGCAGCAGGGGACACCTGAAGAAATCTTCCACCGTCCTGCCACCAGGTTTGTCGCCGAGTTCATCGGCATGGTGGACTTTGTGCCCGCATGCCTGGAAGAAGGAATGATCAAGACCCCCATTGGGAATACTGAATGGGCAGGCGGCGCTTTGGGGAACGGAGCGCTGGAAGTCATGGTTCGACCTGACTGCCTGGAGTGCATTCCTTCGGAAGACGGCAACGGAGCCATTATGGAGCGGGAGTTCAGGGGCGCCTCTTACCTTTACCGGATTGCACTTGATAGCGGAGCAACTGTTCGGTGTCTCCTGCCTCACATTGATGAGTACGAAGTTGGAGCCAGGGTAACCGTAAGGGTTCGCTGCGGCCATTCGCTTCGCCCGTTCCTGGACGGAGCAGCCGTGGGGATTTAGCCTTCCAACCTCTCTCCGGTTAACCCATCCAGACCGGCGAAATCCTCCCAACCAACATTCCGCCTCCGCTTTATATCCGCCCATCCCCGAATAGCAAGGGGCGTAAGCGGGGGTATCACCTGCTAACGTTTTGCAGGACTGACGGCTGCCATAGAGTCAGGCTAATGCCAGGACCACAGATAGCCGCGTCCTTCGTGATCCTCGATGCTGACAACAGGCTGAAACTTCCGCAGGCGCAGTACTTCACCTTCTCTGCCGTTGCTGCCCCTTGCTGCCGCACTTCCCCCTACCCACAATCCCTGGACCTACCAGGGCAACCGCGTTTTCATTGGCGCTTATTTCTCTTTTCTGTCCACGAAGGGCACGAAGGACACAAAGGACCGCCCCTACGGGAGCCTTCGCCGGTTACGCGGGGGTCTCGCCGTAAAGAATGTCGTCGTAGCGGTGGTCCCAGGCCCAGGGGAGCAGGGCCAGGACGATTTGCGGGGCTTCCAGAGACCTTCCCTCGTCAATGCACCGCTGGACGTACCGGT
>JAJEDS010000171.1 GCA_022821365.1 Dehalococcoidia bacterium
GCGATGGAAAGGTGGTGTTCCAGCACGGTGTTGAGTACCTGAATTCTTGCCTGTTCTCGCTGTTTCAATGTCACTTCCTTCATAAGGGTGACATTTTCGCTGACCAGTTAGCTGGTGACTTAATCGTAGAACATCAACAAAGGGGGTCCCTGTTAATGACCCACCGGCAAGAGTTGGCAACCCGGGATGATCCCACGATTGCGATTCCGTTTAGGTGGTCCGAGCGCGATAATGGTAGGGGCAGACCTGTGTGTCTGCCCTGGTCCCATGGCAAAACCACCTGTATTGGAACGCTGCGCGATCCCACCGTTTCCCTACCATCCGCCTTCGCCGGGTGGTATGCTTGACCTGTACAGGAGAGCGCCATGGCCTCGAAAAACTTGCAAACTAATTACATCGTGCAGGATGAAGGTGTGTGCGGGGGAAAACCCAGGATTGCCGGCGCCCGCTTCAAGGTTCAGCAAGTGGTTATAGAATACGTACACGCGTCCCGGACGGTAGAACAGGTTCTTCAGTCGCATCCCCACCTCAGCCTGGCGCAAACTTATGCAGCATTGTCCTATTACTATGACCACCAGGATGAAATTGAGAGCGACATTAAAGAAGGGTGGGAATACGCTAAACAGATGGAAGCCGGTCTTGCCTAATGCCTTTGGCGCTCCTTTGCGACGAGCACATCGATTACGGCATTATTGAAGGACTGGTGCAGCAGGGGATAGATGCTGTGAGCGTTCAGCAAGCGGGCTTGGATGCTACGGATGACGCGCTGATTCTAGCCGAAGCTCGACAGCTGGGTCGCGTGATATACACCGGAGATGATGACTACCTGCGACTCAGTAGGTCCGGTTTCCCTCACGTAGGCATACTCCACCACCATCCCCTCAAGTACTCCATCGGTAATGCTATTCGCACTGTCGCCTGGCCTGCCAGGTCTTAACCCCCGACGAAATGCGCAACCGCGTAGAATTCCTCTAACCGCCAATGGAGTGAATACCCCATGTACGTCATCGGCACCGCCGGCCACGTGGACCACGGCAAGTCCACCCTGGTCAAAGCCCTTACCGACATCGACCCCGACCGCCTGCCCGAGGAAAAGGAGCGGGAGATGACCGTGGACCTGGGCTTTGCCTGGATGACCCTTCCCAGCGGCAGGGAAGTCAGCATAGTGGACGTACCCGGCCACGAGCGGCTCATCAAGAACATGCTGGCCGGCGTGGGCGCCATCGATCTGGCCCTGCTTATCGTGGCCGCCGACGAAAGCGTGATGCAGCAGACTCGGGAGCACCTGGCCATCCTCGACATTCTCCAGATCAGGCGGGGCCTGGTAATAATCACCAAGACGGACCTGGTGGACGAGGAACTGGTGGAACTGGTCAAGGCCGAAGTGGAAGACGTCGTGGCCGGCACCTCCTTCGAAGGCTGCCAGATGCTCGGCGTGTCGGCCTTCACGGGCGCCGGCCTGGATGAACTCAAGGCAACTATCGACGACGTCCTTGACCAGACCGGCGCCCGCCGTGACCTGGGGCGTCCCCGCCTCCCGGTGGACCGCTGTTTCTCCATATCCGGGTTCGGCACCGTGGTTACCGGCACGCTGATTGACGGGATGTTCGCCGTGGGCCAGGAGGTGGAATTAACGCCGTCGGGTATGCGGGGCCGCATCCGCGGGCTGCAGAGCCACAAGGAGCGGGTGGACCGCAGCGACCCGGGAGTCCGGCTGGCCGTCAACCTGTCCGGCATCGCCAGGTCCGACATTGAGCGGGGCGAGGTGGTTACCCTGCCCGGGTGGCTGACCGCCACCCGCCGCCTCGATGCCCACATCCGGATGGTTCGGGGCGCGCCTCACCCGCTGCGCCATAACGCCGGCGTTACCTTCCACCTGTTCACCAGCGAGACCACCGCCCGGGTTCGGCTCCTGGACGCTGACCGCCTTGCCCCGGGCGACGAGGGCTGGATCCAGGTCCTGCTGGACGACCCCATTCCCATGGTGAAGGGCGACTACTTCGTCCTGCGCTCTGCCGAGGACACCCTGGGCGGCGGCCAGGTGGTGGACCCCAATCCCCGGCGACGCCACCGCCGCTTCAGCCCCGACACCATCGAGCAGCTTATGATGCTGGACCAGGGCACGGGAGAGGACATCATCTACAGTGTCGCCGACCAGGGCGGCCCCTGCGACCTGCGTACCCTGTCCCAGCGCTCCAATCTCTCCACGGAAGAGGCCCTGGAACGGGCCCTGCAACTGGCCGAAACCGGCGACCTGGTAATCCTGGGCAACCTGGGTTCCGACAACGACGCGGTCGTCTATTCGGCCCAGGGCTGGGACATCTTCAGGAACCGGGTGGCAGTGGAGTTACAGACCTACCACCACAGCTACCCCCTGCGCCGCGGCGCGCCCACCCAGGAAATTCGCAGCCGCACCGGCCTGTCCCAGGGCGTATACCTGCGGGCCCTGGCCCGCCTGGTGGACGAGGAGCGCGTGGTGGAAGAGGGCCAGCAGGTCCGCCTGCCCGACCACCAGGCAGCGCTGACGCCCGAACTGGAAAAGCGGGCCGCCGACTACCTGCAGTCCCTGGAGCGGGAACCCTACTCGCCGCCCACGGAACGGCACCCGGAGCCGGAACTGCTGGGCTACCTGATCGACGAGGGCCAGGTGGTTCGCGTCAACGAGTCGGTAATCTTCACCGCCTCAGCCTATCGGGAACTTACCGACCGTATAGTCGCCCACCTGCACGAAAACGGCTCAATAACGGTTGCTGACGTCCGCACCATGTTCGGCACCAGCCGCAAATACAGCCTCCCCCTCCTCGAACACATGGACCAGCAGAGGATTACGCGGCGGGTGGGGGATGAGCGGGTGTTGCGGTAGAGGGGCATTTACAGTTCAAGAAATGGCTTGCCTGAGAGCGCAATAGAATACCTGGAAACTGCGAGAACAATTACGTTCTGGCGCCATCTGGGCTGCCATGTCCCTTGCGGCCTCTACCTTCCGAAGGCCACTCTTAAAGTAATTTCGCCTCTGTAGCAACCTTTCAAAAGTCTCCCAAGCTCCTCCCGCAACGGCGTCCGGGTCACGATAACGCGCTTGTCCCAAGGTCTTGCGATTGATTCGCGGATAAGCCTTACAGATCGCTTCCGGGTCACCAATGTACCAAGCTTCCAATTCTTCAATGACGACTCGGTTTGCTACTTGCCACCTTCCGCTCGGTTCTCTGGTTCGCGTGATTAGACCAGCTGCAAAAGCCACTTGTTCGAGATTGTTCTTCAAGCCAAGGCAATTGTCATCGTCCCTATCAACTAATACAAAAATACTCCAATTGGTTGGCAACCATTGCGCGTATCCCCGTAATCTGGAGGGTAATTTGGAGAGAAGGTCTTGCTTTCCCTGATATGAGTGGGTTTCATAGCTACAATGTTCCGGCAGGACAGAAATCAGGAAAACCTCGAGAAAAGCCTCCATAGACGGTTCTTCAACCAAGAATATGAGGTGACGTTGATCCATGGTTCCTAGATCAGTGGACCAACGGAAGTCCCTTGGTTAATCAGGGGATCGCCGATGCGAAAGTGGCCTTCCATCCATAGATGTCCAAGCTGGGCTCCGTTTCTGATGAAATCTGCAATACCCTTGATATCTGAAACGGTTTGCGCCTGGGAAAAGCCTCTCGAGTCACGCCATAACACCCTCACTTCTTCGGGGCGCAGAGCATTCAGGAAAAAGGGTGAGTGAGTCGTTACCAGCAATTGGGTTTGCTCACTAGCTTTCCTACACTCCTCCCCCAGTTCGTGAAGCAGGCGGGGATGGAGGAAATTTTCCGGCTCTTCTATGCCTATGAAAGGAGGCGGATCCGGATCGTAAAGCAGCATCAGGTAGGCGAGCATTTTCAGGGTTCCGTCGGATGCGAAACGGGCCATCACCGGGTCGTCAAAGGGGGCGTCTTTAATCTGCAGCAGCAGTCTCCCGTCAGGCATAGGATGTGACATTACCCTTTCGAATCTCGGAACCCGGCGTTGGAGGGTATTTGAAATAATTTCGAGACGATCCGGGTGTTGTTCCCACAAGTATTGGACCACATTGGCCAGGTTATCTCCGGACCTGCTCAGGCGTTCATTGGGGCCGGCTTCGGGTTGACCCCGCGCGCTGTCTGCTGACAGATAAGACACATACCATCCGGCGATGAAGTTACTTAATGCCGCAACCCGAGGGTGCTGGGCGAATTGACCCAGGGCGCTCACAGCCAGAAGGTCGGGGGATTGTAACGGTTCTTCAAGTCTCTGGTCGTCCTCGTCTGGTAACTCACCACTGGTTGCACGTCCTTGCCCCTCGTGGTATTCCAGGAAGCGGAAGGGCTTGCCATGGCTTCTCCTCCTCCATTGAAGCCATTCCGACTGCACTACCGGGCGTCCCTGTATCTCTTCAACCTCCAAATGGTAGGTGATGAGGGGTTGCTTCGGCCTTTCCCTGTACTTTACTTCGATAGTAACAGGGCCTCCCGATCCACGTGTCTTGATCTCCCTTGCTCTGCCGCGCCTGTCCCATGCGAACCTCAGGCCAAACTGGAAACACTCTGAAAGGAACGCAAACACATCGAAAATAGTAGATTTGCCGCTCCCATTAGGGCCGAGCAGTACAGTCAGAGGCGTCAGGTCCTTTAGTTCAACGTCACGTAAGGCCCTGAAGTTCTGCACCTTCAAGGAGGTTATTCTGGGTGGCGTCCTTCCTTGGCTCACTGGGGAATCCATGGGCAATACAGTTTCTCCGAAATGCAGGTCTGTAAATCTTATGTAACTTTGTAAGCTTAACACCAACAAGCAAGCATACGCACGGTAACTGGAACTGGAGTAACAGTTCACGTTTGTCGAAAGACTCCCGTTCTGAATCCGTCATACCGGCTTTCGCAGGGTTCCAAGCCTGTTGGTACCAGTGTGTTTCGGAGCAAGTCTGGAGTGTCAGCTAAGGTTCGAGATCCCCCATTTCTGAACAATTACGTTGTCGTGTTGTTATGGGACGCCCCCCCTACCCCCGCTCGTACCAGTCCGGGTGCACCGCCTGCAGGCCCAACTGGGGCCAGGCCGCCGGGGCCCCGCACTTCTCCAGCCGCTCTTCCAGGGGCAGCGATTCGTCCCAGTGGTAGGCGATGATGCGGCGCCCATTCCAGTCGGCGGCCTCTTCGGAGGCAATCCACACCGCCGGGGCCTGCATCACCTCGGGCTGGATGAGGGTGCGGGAACTGGTACCGTCGGGGGGAAGCACCATGTTGGTGGCGGTGGCGCCGCCAGGGGTCAGCACGTTGGCGGTTACCCCCGTGCCCTCCAGGTCCTGGGCCATTATTGCCACCAGGGCCTCGTGCCCCGCCTTGGAGGGGCCGTAGGGAGCGCCGCCCCTCCGCCACATGGTGTCCATGCTGGTGGTTACGCTGATAATGCGCCCGAACCCCTGCTCGATCATGTGGGGCGCCACGGCGTGGGACATGATGAAGGGGCCGCTCAGGTTCACACCGATAACCCGCAGCCACCCCGCCGGTTCGATGGTCCAGAAATCGGTGCGGCGGCCCGTCTCCTCGGGGCCGGTGAAGCCGCCGGAGCGCAGGTTGATGCCGGCATTGTTGACCAGGATATGCAGACCGCCCATTTCATTGATGGTGCGTTCCACCGCTTGGGCCACCGACTCCGGGCTGGTAACGTCGGCGACGATGGGAAGGACGGCGTCGTCTCCGCCCACTTCCTGCATCACGCTGGCCGTCTCGTCCAGCCAGTCCTCGTTAATGTCCAGCATGGCCACCCGGGCCCCCGCCCGCACCAGGCCCTCGGTTATGGAGCGGCCCATGCCTATGGGACTGGCGGCCCCGGTAACAATGGCTATTCTTCCTTCCAGTACTCGGGAAGCTGAGGTCATAGCGCCACCTCTCTCTTTGGTCTAATGATGTCCCGCCAGGCTTACCGAAACATCGGCTGGCCAGGCCCCGCCCTTCCCCGCAGGTAACTGCCCCAAACTACACCCGCATGTTGGGCGGCAGCAGGTTGGGTATGGCGTCGGTGATGGGGTAGGTTTCCGGGCATTTGTGGCAGACCAGCGAACCCTCGATGACTTCCTCGTCCTCGTCCTCCGTGTCCACCGTCAGTTCCAGTTCCCCCTTGCAGACGGGGCAGGCCAGTATTTCCATCAGGTCTTTCTTCAAGGTTCCTCCCACTCCACGAAGTTGGTCCGCGATGCGGGTATGATTGCGCTACCGGACCAGGCTGTCTTCAAACATTGCCGCCAGCACGTCGGCCAGTCCAAATATTATAACGCCGATAACCAGCAGGGCCGTGGGGCCGGTCAGTATCTCCCTGATCCGGGTTCCTCGACCGGCCGGCTGGGCATCGTCAGTTACATCCCTGGGCCGGCGAAAGCGCACCACCGCCATCATGTACAGCGCCAGCGCCACTTTGACCACCAGCACCGCCACGTAGGGCATGGTAACTGTGTCCAGCGTCAACCGGCTGGCTGTCAATATAGCGCCGGTAACCACCAGCACCACAATGGCCGTGTTGACCAAGCCGCGAAATTCCTGGCCGATGGCGCGGTTCACTCCAGGGGCAGGACTGGCCCGCCGGAAGGCCGGACGCAGCACCATCAGGTAGAAGATGCCGCCGCCCACCCAGGCCACGGCGCCCAGTGCATGGGCCCAGCGGATGACGAGCAGTATCCAGTCGAGGACGTCCATGTGTGAAGTTCGATTATCCCGCAGTTTCGATGTTGGTGCTGACAGGGCCGGAACATTCTATTGGCGGGGCCGAACCGGGGTCAAATTTGCCCGTGAGAGAATCGCGTTGTGAGGATTCTCTTTACCACAGAGTGGGTTTGCCCTGGAAGGCCGATAATTGTAAGCTGAACTCAATCACCATTGAGCGAGGAGGCAACACTATGCGACTGGAAGGAAAGGTAGCGTTAATCAGCGGCGGCGCCAGGGGACAGGGAGCCGTGGAGGCCCGCATGTTTGCCACCGAGGGGGCAAGGGTGGTAATCGCCGACGTCCTGGAGGACGAGGGCCGGCAGGTTGAGGCGGAAATCAACGAGCAGGGCGGCGAGTGCCTTTTCCTGCGGCTGGACGTGACCAGCGAGGCCAACTGGCAAGACGTGGTGGCCGCCACGGTGGAGCGGTTCGGCAAGCTGGACATCCTGGTCAACAACGCCGGTATCTACCGCACCGAAACGGTGGAGGAGACCTCCGAGGAGTTGTGGGACCAGGTGATGGACATCAACGGCAAGGGGGTGTTCCTGGGCACCAAGGCCGCCATACTGGAAATGCGCAAGGCCGGCGGCGGCTCCATCATCAACATCTCATCGGTGGCCGGCCTGGTGGGCAGCGAACTGTCGGCGGCCTACGGTTCATCCAAGGGCGCGGTGCGCATCTTCACCAAGGCCACTGCCATCCAGTACGCCGGGGAGAAGATCCGGGCCAACTCCATCCACCCCGGCATCATCGAGACACCCATGACTGCGCACTTGCTGGCCGACGAGGAACACCGCCAGTACCGCCTGAACCGCACCCCCCTGCGCCGCATCGGCCGTCCGGAGGACGTGGCCTACGGGGCCCTCTACCTGGCCTCCGACGAGTCATCCTTCGTAACCGGCAGCGAACTGGTAATAGACGGCGGCCGCACCGCCATGTAGCGAATTTTCACAAAGAGACGCAGAGAATCAGAGGAATGCAGAGAGACTCCGTGAAACTCTGCGCCTCTGCGCCTCTTTGTGAAACTATCGCCCCATCGCGTAGTTATCCCGCCGCAGGTCCGCCCCCACCTCCAGGGTTTCCCGCTGCCGGTTGATGGTGATGGCGTTCAGGGCGCCCATGCGCGGCGTCCAGTCGTCCCACACGTCCACCTTGTGGCCCCGGCGTTCCAACTCCTTGATAGTCTCCGGGTCAATACGGCCCTCGGCCGACATGGCCGCCGGGGTGTACCCGTGGGGGAAGCCGGAATCGGGGAAGCTCCAGCTGGCCACCCGGGGCTGCTCGATGGCCTGCTGCACGTCCATGCCGAACTCCGCCACGTTCAGGAACAACTGCGTCATCGACTGGCACTGGACGTCGCCGCCTGGGGTGCCGAAGGGCATCCACAGCTTGCCGTCGCGGAAGGCCATGGCGGGATTGGGCGTCAGGCGGGGCCGCTTGCCGGGCATCAGGCAGGCCGGATGGTCCCGGTCTAGCCACGTCTGGTAGCCCCGGGTGGACATGGCGAAGCCCAGGCCCGGTACTGCCGCCGCGCTGCCGATCCCGTCGCTGGGCGTGGCCGAAAAGCCGTTGCCCCACCGGTCCACCACGCAGACGTAGCTGGTGTCCGGCTCCGCCGCGCCGGCCACCGGCTCCGGGTGTGCCGGCTTTACGCCGTTTCCGCCGTACCCCTGGTAGGCCCAGGGGTCTCCCGCCTTCGGCATGTCCGGGCAGGCACGGGACGGGTCGATTTCCTGGCGGCGCTGGGCGGCATAGTCCGGGTCCAGCAGGCCCTTCATGGGCACGTTGACGAAGTCCGGGTCGCCATAGTAGGAATGGCGGTCGGCGAAGGCCAGCTTCAGCGACTCGATCAACGTGTGCAGGTAGTCCGGACTGTTGTGCCCCATCTCCTTCAGGTCAAAGCCCGACAGGATTCCCAGGGCCTGGATGGTGGTGGGACCCTGGCACCAGGGGCCGCACGTAAACACTTCGATACCCTTGTAGTCGATGGAAGCCGGTGGTTCCAGCTTGGCCTCAAAGGACTCCATGTCCTCCAGAGACATCAGCCCTCCCTGGGCGCGGTTGAACTCCACCATCTTGTGGGCCAGGTCGCCCCGGTAGAACAGGTCGCGGGCCGCCTGGATGGCCATAACCCGCCCCTTGCCGGACGCTGCCCGTTCCGCTGAAATCAGTCGCTTGAAGGTATTGGCCAGTTCCTTCTGGACGGCCACTCCGCCGGTCTCCAGGGCCTTGCCGCCGGGGAAGAAAACGTCCAGCGTGCTGCCCCAGATGCGGGGGTCGCGGCTGCCGTTGGCGAACTTCTCCTCCTCCCTGGCCAGGGCGCGGTGCAGGGACTGGGGGATGGGGAAGCCCCTCTCCGCCAGTTCCAGGGCGGGAGTAACCACCTGCCGGAAGGTCATGGTTCCGTAGAACTGGATGGCCGTCAGCCAGGCGTCGGCCGCCGACGGGGTTACCGTGCGCAGCACTCCGCCGGGCAGTTGGCCGCCGTGGTTAGCCTCGAAGTAGTCCACGCTGGCGGCCTTGGGCCAGCGACCCAGGCCGGCGATGGTTACCGTCTCGCCCCGGCCTGCGTCATGCACCATGATGGGGGCCACGCCGCCAAAGCTGGTGTACTGGGGCAGGGTAACGTTAAGCGCAATGCCCGCCGCCACGCCGGCGTCGGTGGCGTTGCCCCCCTCCTCCAGAATGCGGTAGGCCGCGGCCGTAGCCAGGTAGTGGCCCGCTGCCGCCATGTGGGTCCGCCCCGAAATCAGGGGCCGGTAAGTCCTCAGTCCCAGCGCCATGTCAGCACCTCCAGAGCTTCTTTACAGGACAATCTCATACCAGGCTCGGGAATACCCCGGTCTTCTCCCCGCCGGCTGGAACCTCGCAGCGTAAGACCCCGCGTTGCCCCGCCGTCGGAAACCTCCGTGCGGAAATTCCCTTCCTTCCCCCCTTGCCAACCTGCATAACCCATCTTCACCATAAAACCATGACCCAATCACAACCCTTCCCCAACCGTAGGGCCGCACGGCCATGCGCTCATTCCCCATCTTTCGTAGGGGCGGCCCTTGTGGCCGCCCTGGACAAGGCCCAGGCTTCTGTAGGGGCAGACCTATGTGTCTGCCCTGCCCCGGGGCGAACCCCCCCAAAACGGGCCAAAACGGAACCAAATGGAACCATTATCAAAAAATTCCCAGCTTCGTGCCCCTTCGTGTCCTTCGTGGATAAATCCCCCCAAAACGGGCCAAAACGGAACCAAATGGAACCATTATCAAAAAATTCCCGGCTTCGTGCCCCTTCGTGTCCTTCGTGGATAAATCCCCAAAAACGGGCCAAAATGGAACCAAATGGAACGATTATCAAGAAATTCCCATTAGTGAACATTCGTCCGCCGCGGCGGATTCGTGGATAAACATCAATTCAAATCGGCCAGGCGGGGCATGACGTCTTTGGCCAGGGTGGTTACCGAGTTGACCCAGCCTTCCTCCGGGTCCCATTCGTGGCCCATGGCCAGCAGCACGCCGAAGCCGCCCACGTCCTGGTGCATCTGCCGTATCTTTTCCGTTACGTCGTCGGGGCTGCCGACGATCCAGACGTTGTCCACCAGGTACTCCGGGGTTATAGCCTCGTCGGGAATGTCGGAATCGGTCTTGAACAGGCTCAAAGCTTCCATGTACTGCATCAGTGGGATGAAGTACTGGCGGAAGTCCCGGCCAATGGTGCCGTTCAGCACTTCGTCCCTGGCCTGCTCGGTGGTCTCGGCGACGTAGATTTCCCGGGCGATACGCCATTCCGAGCGGTCTGGAGTGCGGCCCGTTACCGCCGCGCCGGCCTCCACCGCCTCCCAGTGGCTCTTCAGGGTTACCGGCGGCACCAGGTTGATGCTCAGGGGCAGCCACCCCTTCTCCCCGGCCAGCAGCAGGGTGTCGGACCTGGCCGATACGCCGGCCACGCCGATGGGCGGGTGGGGCTTCTGGTAGGGGGTAACGTGGAACTGAAGCCCGATTTCCGGCACGGGTTCATGTATGGCGAACTTCCAGTAAGGGTGCTGGTAATCGCCGGGCCGGTGGTTCTCCCACATGTCCAGGATCAGCTCGATCATCTGGCGGGACATTCCCCGGTGGGCGCCCTGGGAAGCGTCCATGCCGAAGACCTCAAAGTCGCCGGGGAAGCCGCCGGAGCCCACGCCCCAGTAGAAGCGGCCCCGGGCCAGGTTGTCCAGCTGGGCCACCCGGTGGGCGATCATGAAGGGGTCGTGATTGGGCATGCAGGTAACGCCGGTGCCAAATACTATGTTCTTCGTGCGGGGCAGGGCGGCGGCAATGAACTGGTCGGGGGCGGGAATGTTCTCCCACACGGTGGTGAAGTGTTCGCCGATCCACGCCTCGCAGTAGCACAGGCGGTCCAGGGTCTCCATCTGCACCAGGTCCGATTCCAGGGTGGCGGAAAGGTCGGAGCCGGGCGGGTGGAGCGGCATAGTGAAGTAACCCAGTCGCATAACCGCCTCCTTAGGTAGCAAGGGAATTTGGCGTAAGTATAGTGTATGTGCAGGGGGTAATGAAAGACGAGCGAGTCAGGCCCGGGCCGCATGGAGACTCTCCGCGCTCCTCTGCGTCCTCTGCGCCTCTGCGGTGAAAGGAATCCGCAAAATGCGATGCCCTGCACAACTGACTAAACTCTCAAAAATTGACCAAAAAAACGCTCGAAAAACCCATTGACACTATCAGAACAGCCGTTCTATACTCATCCTGCAATTAGAACAAACGTTTGTGCAAGCAGGTGAGAGAAATGACAATGACAGCAGTTTTGACAGGTAGGAACGAACTCACAGACGCCATACCGGAGTTTTGCCACTACGAGGACACGGGCTGCGAGGTGTCCGCCGCCTGCCTCGACTGCCCCCTTCCCCGGTGCAAGTTCGACGACCCGGCCTGGTACCAGCGGAACCGTCGGCTGGCGCGGGACTTCAGGGTGATGTACACCATCCAGCAGGAGAGCCTTTCCATGGAAGAGGCGGCGGAACGGTTCTCGGTCACCGTGCGGACTATCTTCCGCATCCTGCAGCGGTGCCGCAATGCCATGTCTGCGGTGGATGGCCAGAACATTGCGGCCTTTGCGGCTTAGCTCCGCAACTGCCCCTGTTAAACATAAACCGGGGCGGGCCTGAAGCCCGCCCCGATTGAATCATTGGACACGTAAGAGGTCTAGCCTCTCGGCAACCCCAGGCCCCGGCTGGCTATGATGTTTCGCTGCACTTCCGAGGTGCCTGCCGCAATCTTGTGGGAGAAGCTGGTCATCCAGTGCTCCTGGATGCGGCCCCGTAGCGGCGCAAACTTGTCATTGCGGTCCAGCGCCCCGTACAGGCCCAGAATCTCCATGCCGGCAAGGGTTACCCGCTGCAGGGTTTCGCTGCCGAACACCTTGCTCATTGAGGCTTCCTTGTTGGGCACCAGGCCCTGTCCCTGCATCCAGGCCACGTTGTAGGCCATCAGCCGGGCCACCTCGCACTCGATATACCGGTCGGTCAGCAGGTTGCGCACCCAGGGGGTCTGCAGCATGGGCTGGCCGTTCTGGTTTGTCTCGGCGGCGTAGTTCTTCACCTCGTCCAGCAGGCGGCGCCCCATGGCCGAGTAGTCAATGCCGGAACGCTCAAAGTCCAGCAGGGTAACGGCCACGTACCAGCCCCGGTTCTCCTCGCCCACCACGTTGCCCACCGGCACACGCACGTTGTCGAAGATAATCTGGTTGAACTCGTGGCCGCCGGCCATGTTGATGATGGGCCGCACCTGGATGCCCGGTGTCTTCATGTCCACCAGGATGAAGGAGATGCCCCGGTGCTTGGGCGCGTCGGGGTCGGTGCGGGCCAGCAGCATAATCCAGTCGGCCCGGTGGCCCAGGGTGGTCCAGATCTTGGCGCCGTTTATCACGTACTCGTCGCCGTCCCGAACGGCGCGGGTGCTCAGGGAGGCCAGGTCGGAGCCGGACTCGGGTTCGCTGTAGCCCTGGCACCACTGCACCTCGCCCCGGGCCACGGGCTGCAGGTGCGCCTGCTTCTGCTCCTCGTTGCCGTGAATCATCAGGGTGGGGCCCAGCATCCGGACGCCGAAGATGTCGCGGCCGGGTGCGCGCATGTAGGCCAGTTCTTCGTTGTAGATGGCCGAACGAACGGGGGAGGCGTCCTGGCCGCCGTACTCGCTGGGCCAGTGCATGGTCAACCAGCCGTTCTGGGCCATCTTGCGGCGCATATCCCGGGTCAGTTCCCAGTTCCACTCCTCGGGCCAGCGGCCGCCTCCCTCCCAGTCCGGGGGCAGTTCCCGCTGCACAAAGTCGCGCAACTCCTGGCGAAAGGCGTCGTCTTCGGGGGTAAATCTAAAGTCCACGGTAACCTCCCCGTTTGTCGGAGGATGCTGGCCTCGGCGGCCAGGCCAGGCTTGCGGGTAAGGCCGCCCAACCTGCGGCGGCCCTCACCGATTAAAGGTCAACTACAGGATAAGAGGTAGCGCGAACGATGCCGTTGATGGTGTGGACTTTCTCCGTTACCAGTATGCCTACCTGGGTAAAGTCCGCCACGTTGATGACCGCAATGACGTCGAAAGGCCCGGTTACCACGTCCGCCGAATCGATACCTTCCACGGCCCGCAGCGACGTCACTACGTCCCGGGTGGTCCCAATTGCAGTCTCTACCAGCAGATAAGCCTTGATTGCCATTTGCTACCTCTCAAAAGCGTCTATTTGGTCGTCCGGCTAATTCTAAGGCGGCCCCAATCTAGTGTCAATTAAGGCTGGCGCATCCGCCGCGCGTCCCCTTGATGCAAATTGTCCTCGATTCGTGGATAATTGAGCAAACACGCATGGAGTGACGGTTATGGTTTCCAAGCCCCGACTGGTAACCGCCGAGGAACTGCTGGATATGCCCCACGACGGGTATCACTACGAACTGGTGAGAGGTGAGTTGCGAAAAATGGCGCCTGCTGGTTACAGACACGGAAAGTCCGCAGGAAATATCAATGGTGTGCTTTTTGTTCATGTGACGGCCAACAACCTTGGCACGGTCCCTACAGCAGAGACTGGCTTCTTGCTGGCTTCGGACCCTGACCTGGTGCGCGTACCGGATGTGGCCTTCGTCCGCCGGGAACGCGAGGAGGCCGTAGGCATAATGGATGGCTTCTTCCCCGGACCTCCCGACTTGGCCATAGAGGTAATTTCACCCTACGACCGTTATTCAGAAGTCGAAGAGAAGGTGTCGGACTGGCTGGCTGCCGGTACGCTCATGGTGGTTGTAGTTGACCCTCGCCGGCGCACGGCCAGCGTACGTCTCCCTGGCCAGGCTCCGGTAACCCTTACCGAGCATGACACTCTCGACGGCGGCGATGTTGTTCCCGGGTGGAGCATGCCCGTCGCTGATATTTTCGCCTAAGCGGTTTCTCAACCTTGAGCTGGCACGCCTTTCTGTGATTAACCAACAGACAACTCCCATGTATCTGCTGTCCAACAGCGCCCCGGAACTGGGCCTGTCCCTGGACGCCGTCCAACTGGCCCAGTTCGAGACCTATTATCGTGAACTGGCCGACTGGAACACCCGCATGAACCTCACCTCGGTCATAGACTACGCCGAGGTCCAGGTCAAGCATTTCCTCGATTCCCTTACCGTACTTCCGGCGCTGGGCGACTCGTTTCCCCAGAACGCCCGAGTCGTGGACGTGGGCGCCGGGGCCGGTTTCCCCGGCCTGCCTCTGAAGCTCACCTGCCCCGGCATCAGCCTTGCCCTGGTGGAGTCCACCGGCAAGAAGGCCGGTTTCCTCTCCCACGTCGTTGAAACCCTTGACCTGTCCGGCGTTGATGTGTACACCGGCCGCGCCGAGGAACTCGCCCACCGCCCGGAGTTGCGGGGCAGTTATGACCTGGTTCTGGCCCGGGGCCTGGCCCGACTGCCAACTTTGTTGGAGTACACCCTTCCCTTCACCTGCCAGGGCGGGCTGGTGGCCGCCTGGAAGCACGGCGGCGAGGGCCTGAAAACCGAACTGGATTCAGCGCGCAATGCCCTGCGGGTGTTGGGCGGACGGGTCAAGTCCATCTACCCCGTCAAGGCAACCGGGCTTGAGGACAACAGGGTGGTGGTAGTAATACAGAAGATGAGAGAAACACCTGAAGAGTACCCGAGAAGGACGGGAGCGCCCAGAAAGCAGCCACTGTAATGTTCGTGGTTATTCTTGCCTATTCGTGGATAACTGAACCGGAGGAACAGCAATGACAGTCATGGTTACCGGGGGCAACGGCCTCATAGGCTCCCGCATTATTCGCAAGCTGCAGGAACGGGGCGAGGACGTTATGTCCTTTGACCTGGCGCCGCCCCGCGCCAACTTACCCCTGCACCGGCATCTGGCCGACGTGCCTTTCTATCGGGGAGACATCACCCAGATTCCCCATCTCCTGGAAGCGATTAACCTCCACCAGGTAGACCGCATAATCCACATGGCTGCCCTGCTGCCCCCGGATACGGAAGACCGGCCCCACTTCGGAATGCAGGTCAACATCGTTGGCACCAACAACGTCTTTGAGGCAGCCCGCTGGACCGGCGTGCAGAGGGTGGTATATGCCAGTTCCATCGCCGTGTACGGTGTGCAGGAGACCTTCGGCGAACGGCCCCTGGTTGAAGACGACCTGACCGCCCCCATCAACGTCTACGGCATGACCAAGGCGGCCAACGACTTCTCAGCCTGGAAGTACCGGGACCGGTACGGCCTGGACCTGCGGGGCATCCGCATAGGCACCGTATTCGGCCACGGCCGCACCACCGGCATGACGGGCATGATCGGCGGCCTGATGGTTTCCCTGCCTGCCCTGGGGCGGCCCGTGGCCATGCCCTTCAACCCGGACGAGGCATCGCCCATGATCCACGCCGAAGACGCCGCCGAAGTCTTCGTGCAGGTGGCCCTGTCCGGCGGCCTGAACCACCACGTTTACCTGACCGGCGGCCACCTGGCTACCATTGGCGACATGGCCGACATGGTGCGCAGCTTCATCCCCGACGCCCAGATCACCACCGGGCAGCAGGCCGTCCCCCACGTCTACCTGGTGGACAACAGCCGCATGCTGGCCGACGTAGGCTACGAAATGGCCCCCCTGGAGGTAAGGGTGCTGGAACACATCAACGACGCGCGGGAGGAGGCGGGGTTGGGGGCGTTATCGTAATAGAGGGCTACTGTCAAAACGGTAACTCTAACTCGTTGCCGTAGCACCCTGAAATTTGCAAATAGCAGCGCTCGGGGAAATTCTCATCGGCATCGGGTGGTTTGTACCAGCGGGCCAACGATACGCGCACCAAGGCACCTTCTGGAATAACATCTAAGCTACGCTCCACTCCAACATGCGGAATCCTAAAGGGCTCATACCTGTAGTAGTGCCTTTGTCTTTCAGGATCCCAGTTGCCGGGTAGGTCCTTGTCCGGCACCCAGAAACCGACGCTCTGGGCTGGTATATCGTCCTGAATATACCCACTGCCCCCGGAAGTGGGACCTCTGACTTTCCCGTCGAACAGTTCTTCTATGCCACCACGCCACGTCGGTACCCAAGAGGCTAAGGATGCCGACAAATCTGACAAGGTATAGGAAAATTCGGAGGACGTAACAACCACGTCTTCAACATGGGGAAGCCTTAAGTCGGTGGAGGGAGTGTATTCAATATCCCAGACTTGCCCGATTTCATAAGGGGTATCTTCAGGGAGAAAAGGATACCCTTCTTGGTCCGTCAAACGTAAATTCGTACGGTCACGTGCCAGCGCACCTACACATACGCCGCTACCTGCCCAGGTCCTGGAAACAATCAGGCATCTCATGGCATCAAATTGACGACCTCAACACCATAATAGTCGGCTACCCGTCCGGCGACTATGGACCGGTGACACGCTTCGGGGGATTCTTCGACACAGAAAAAGGCCATGCTCTCTACGCCTTCAAGAGAACCATCAAACTGCTCTAACTCTTCCTCGAAAGTCCTCAGTATTTCGTACTTGTAAGCCTCAATGAAAGGTAGGGACAGCTCGGTTCGTTGCCGTTTCAATACCCCCGTAGCTGCGTCTTCGTCCTTTTGCAGTGTGCGGATGTCAGTAGTGGGAGCCAGCCTGCTGATGTGGCGATATTCCTTGTTGTTACTGTGCAAGGCCTCCTGCAGTCTGTTCTTGTTCAAGAAAGCGTACTTGGCGCCCCGCATACCGGCGCGCTGGCGAACATCCACCAAGAGGTCAATGTCAGCCTCTTCCAGGGCTTCCAGGAAGGAATGTTCATCAAATCCATAACCGCCTATGGTAAAAACTCTCATCCCAATTCTTTCCTCTCGGCAACGCGCTTGCTAGACACCAGGTCGAACCCCGGTAGTGGAATCTTCCCGCTCGTGCGCTGCTGCATAATCTCAGACTGGAACTTTTGGCTGCCATCGGGCATTAGGTGGAAAACCTGCACACCGCGATCGTACAGTTCGTTTCCAATTAGCGCAGATCGGTGGCAGTTGGCAGGGTTCCCTTCACTGCAAAGCAATGCCAGAGAGAACCCTCGTTCACAGGCGGTCAAAAGGCGACTGATACCTTCCTGAAAGAAATTGCGCTGGCGACACTCCCCATAGTCAACATTTCCGTTCTCCGTATAGCAAGTGGGGTCTTGGGGACGCCCTCCCAGTTGTTCGCCCATGAAAATGTAATGCAGGTTGGCCTTGGCAAGATGCTGTGCCAGAGTGTTCCTGGAAAAATCCGGCTGGTACTTGGAATAAGGTTGTGACCGGACATCTACCACGAATTTAATTCCCTGATCTTTCAACTGGGTCACGATCTCATCAATACTTCTGCCGCCGTGACCGATTGTGAAAACTCTGAAGTCAGTCATAAATTCCACTGCTGTGTTGATCTCGATGTGGGTGGCCCAATGGTATTGGAGATAGTGTTTTACAGTCAAGAACAAAGTGTCACTGCTCTTATTGCCGAAAGATACGGGGCACACAATACGCTTATATATCTCTATCCCTCAATCCTCCGACCGCGCCTGCCCGCCCATCTGCCGAATCTTCCCGTTAAACACCCCCGTCGCCAGGGCAAACAGCACCACCGCCGCGCCGCCGATGGACACGGCGAAGGGGGCGCCAATCCAGGAGACGTTGGCCAGTGCCCCGGCCTGCAGGCCCCCCAGGGGCATAATGCAGTAAGTCATCCCGTAGAAACCCATCACCCGCCCCCGCACATTGTCCGGCACCAGCACCTGCAGCGAACTCAGTATGGAAATCATATAAATGGAGTTGCTGCAGCCCAGAATCACCATCAACGCCAGCGCCAGCGTGAAGCTGCCCAGGAACTGGGAGGTCAGCCCGAAGGCAATGATCGTAAGGCCGAAGACGATGGCTCCGCCCACAATAGCCAGGCCCCGCCGTTCCACGCCTCCCCGGCCGCCCAGCCAGATGGTAGTCAGCAGCGCCCCAACGCCGCCCACGCCCAGCAGGATTCCCTGGCCCCTCGCGCCCACCTCCAGCACGTCCACCGCGAATACGGGCATCAGCAGCACGTAGGCCATGCCGAAGAAGCTGTTGAAAAAGGTCATGGCAATCAGGAAGGCGAATATGCTGTTCTTCCCGATGAAGGTCATCCCCTCCCAGAGAGCGCGGGCGGGGTTGCGGGGCGCCCCCTGAGGTATGGGCTGAATGCGCAGGAAGAGCATCACCACGGCCATGATGAAGAACCCCACCGCGGAAACTACCAGGGCCGTGCCGGTGTTGACCAGGTCAATGATGAACCCGGCGATGGCCGGCGCCACGATACGGGTGCCCTGCCAGATGGTGGAGTTGAGGGCCACGGCGCTGGTCATGGCGGACCGTTCGATGAGGTGGGGATAGAGGGCCTGGCGGGCCGGGGTATCGAAGGCCTCCGCCGCGCCGGCCAGGAAGGCTATCACCAGGATATGCCACACCTCCACCACGCCCAACAGCGTCAGCAGCCCCATGACGAGGATGAACAAGCCGGTACTGCCCTGGGTGCTGAAAACCAGGATGCGCTTGTCCAGCCGGTCGGCGAAGACGCCCCCAACCAGGTTGAAGACGATGCCTGGGATGGCGTTGGCGGCCAGGGCATAACCCAGGTAGAGGGGGGAACCGGTCAACTCGTACACCAGCCAGCTCTGGGCCACCCGGAACATCTGGAAGCCGGTGACGGCGCAGAGCATGCCGGTCCAGTAGGCGCGGAAGGCGGGGTAACGAAAGGCGGGAGGGATCCGGCTGTCCCGGGGGCCGGTGGGTCTGGGAGTGACTGTCGGTCGTTGCTGCATCAGTCAGACATGGATATACAGGATTTATTGACGGCTGAAATGAGCACGGTTTCTACAAGACCTCACGTTCTCATCCTGTATATCCTGTATATCCTGTACATCCATGTTTTAATCAACCGTCTCACCGAATCTCCTTCCTTAAGCAAAAATATCCGCCACCGCCATCCGCCACCCGGGCACTATATCGCCGCCCTCCAGCGTGTCTCCCTCACCCAGGATAACCGGGTTCATGCCGGCGACCCGAACGGTAGCGGTGCGGTTCCGCGGGTTGACTACCACCACCATGCTGGCCCCTGCCTCCAGCCACTCGTCCACCTTCTCGTAAACCTCGGTGTAGCGGTCGTTGGGTGAGATGACTTCAACGGCCAGATCGGGCGGGCCGGGGAAGTAGCCGTCAACGATGCCGGCCGCTTCAACCCGTTCCCTCCGTACGAAGGCAGCATCCGGGGCGCGCACGGTGTCCGGGTCCCTTGCCAACAAGAAACCGGTTTCAGCAGCAGTAACCTGGCCCAAGCCATTAACTCTGACGTGATTGTGCAGCGAGCCGAAAATATTCCCTGATACAGTTCCGTGAATAAATCCGGCCGGCGCCATCTTTCGCAACTCCCCTCGCACCAATTCATACTTGAACCCGTCATCGGGCATATCCAGCAGTTCTTCAGCAGTTACCAGTTGAGTCTTGGCAACCATGATGTTCGCTCCCGGTCGTATTTCTCTTCTTCCACGAGGGGACACAAAGCTACACAAAGGAATTGCCAGACTTCCCTTCGTGATTCTTCGTGTGCCTTCGTGGATGATTATTGATGAAACCGCGGCAGGATTTCCTCGCCCATAATGTTCAACTGCTCCACCGACTCTTCCCCGGAGCACAGGGGCCGTACCACGAACTTGGAGGCTCCGGCATCAACGTAACGCTGGATGACATCGCTGACCTCGTCCACGTCGCCCAGGGCGCTGTACTCGGTGAAGTTCACGTCGGGCCGGTGGCGGGTAACAAACTGGTGGGTCTGGGCCACGGCCTTCTCCCGGTCGGAGCAGATGTAGTAACCCAGCAGCATGCCGATGTGGTCTTCCTCGATCTCCCGTTCGTACTTGTCCGCCGTCTCGAACACAATGTCCCGCCCTTGGCTTATTTCATCCGTGGTCGCGCCGGAGACCAGCCAGCCGTCGCCGACCCGGCCCACGCGGCGGGCGGCGGCGGGACTGCGGCCGCCGATCCACACCGGCGGCGAGGGTTTGAAGCAGGTCTTGGGAGTGATGCTGACGTTGTGGCAGGTGAAGAACCGGCCCTCGTGGGTAACGTTGTCCTCCTCCCACAGGCGGCGCATCAGGACGATAGCCTCGTCGGTGCGGGGGCTGCGGTCCTCTTTGGGCACGCCGCAGGCCTCGTATTCCTCGATCTCCTCGCCGCCCAGGCCCACGGCGGGGAAGCAACGGCCCTGGGACAGGAAGTCCAGGGTGGCAATCTGCTTGGCCAGGACCACGGGGTTCCGCAGGGGAAGGGCCAGGACGCTGGTCCCAAACTTCATCCGGTCGGACCAGGCGGCCACCATGGAAAGGGCCACCATGGGCTCCAGGCTGAACCGGTCGCTGACGATGCGGTCGCTCAGCCAGATGGAATCGTACCCGTACTTGTCGCCCAGTTCCACCAGGCGGCGCAGGAAGTCGGGGTCGTCTCCCCCCTGTCCGTAGGCGCCCGGCACAAATCCAATGGCAACGCTCATACACCCTCCCGGGGCAGGCCGAATTGGGGTAATTCTAGCACAACGGGAACTTTATCCACGAATGGGCACTAAGACTCGCCGAGGGAATCGCACCTGCTGTCTGCCTTCACCCCCGAGCGAAGCATGGTTCGCTGTGTCCATGTCCGTCCGCTCCCCGACTGCTTACCCTGGCTTGATTTGTAAACGGTGTTCGCCGGTCGGCGTTGCTTAACGGCGCAGACTGACGTCAGCGGATGTTGTGGCAAGCCTTGGAGACGCTGCTGCGGAAGCTGTCACTGCAGTGCCTTACGCACTCCAGCTATGACATTGTCCTTGTCGGGTAGGCAGTATTGCTCCATGACGGGGCTGTAGGGAATGGGGACGTCGGGAGCGCAGACGCGGACTGGCGGGGACTTCAAAGCCCGGAATGTCTCCAGGTCCTCGGTAATCTGGGCGCTGATTTCGGCGGCGGCGCTTCCGGTAATGCAGGCCTCGTCCACAATCACCACGCGGCCGGTCTTCCGCACCGAACGGCGGATGGCCGGTGTGTCCATCGGCACCAGGGTACGAGGGTCCACCACTTCCAGGGATATGCCTTCCGCCTCCAGTTCATCCGCAGCCTTCAGGGCTTCTGGCGCCATCTTCGAAATGGCTACGACTGTCACATCGGACCCTTCCCGCTTCACGTCTGCCTCTCCGATGGGTACCAGGTACTCCTCCTCTGGCACCGGACACCGGTCCGGAAGGGCCGCCAGCAATTGGTCCTCGAAGAACACCACCGGGTTGTTGTCGCGGATAGCGCTCTTCATCAGGCCCTTGGCGTCGTATGGATTGGAGGGCATTACCAGCTTCAGACCCGCCAGGTTCATGAACATGGGGTGAGGACTCTGCGAATGCTGGGCCGCCGCCGAACGCCCGCCGCCGGTGGAGGCGCGGAACACCAGGGGGAAGGCCGCCTGGCCGCCGAACATGTAGTGGATCTTGGCCATCTGGTTGACGATCTGGTCCATCGCGGTGAAAGCGAAGGTCATCATCCCGGGGCTGATGATGGGCCGGAAGCCGCTGCCTGCCGCGCCGAGGCCAGCTCCCACGTAGGCCTCCTCGGAGATGGGCGAGGCCCTCAGCCGCTCAATGCCGAACTCGGGAACCAGCGCGGCCAGCGGTCCCAGGTTGCCGCAAATATGAAACACCTTGTCGTCCCGGCGCATCTCCTCCCGGAACGCTTCCATAATCGCCTCAGCGTAGGTTATCTCTCGCATAGTTTGCACCCACTTCAACGCCTCCCAAAGAGGGGAGGAGACTTGGAAATCTCTGCGATGGCTAGTTCCGAAACACGTTCATGGCGCAAACACCTCCGTCAGGGCGTCCTCGGGCCTGGGCAGGGGGCTGGACCTGGCGAACTCGATAGCCGACTCGACGGCAGCGGCAACCTCCTGGTCGATCTGCTGTAGTTGCTCCCTGGTCGCGACGCCCTGCTCCATTAGCAGGTCGATGAATACCGAGATGGGATCGTGGGACTGGCTCAGTTCAATCTCGCTAACCGGTCTCGGGTCCGGCGGGTTGCCGCGGGACTCCGAGTGGCCGCGCCAGCGGTAGGTCTTGCATTCCAGCAGGGTGGGACCGCCGCCCTCCCTGGCTTGCCGTACCGCTTCCTGCGCCGCCTCGTAGACGGTCAGAACGTCGGTGCCTTCCACCGTCAGCCCGGGGATGTTATAGCCAGCGGCCCGCGCCGACACGTCCTCCACCGAAAGCGTGGCCGCCGCTGAGTTGCTCGAGGCCCAGCGGTTGTTCTCGCAGACAAAGATAACCGGCAGGTTCCAGATAGAGGCCAGGTTCAACGAGCCGTGAAAGGCCCCTTCGTTGGAGGCTCCGTCGCCGAAAAAGGCCACTGCTACGCCGTCGCCGCCTTCCAGCTTGGCGGCCAGCGCCGCGCCGGTGGCAATGGGCATTCCCGCGCCCACAATGCCGTTGGCGCCCAGCATCCCCACGCTGAAGTCTGCGATGTGCATCGAGCCGCCCTTTCCGTGGCAGTAACCATTGGCGCGGCCGAACAGTTCCGCCATCATCAGGTTGATGTCGGCTCCCTTGGCGATGTTGTGGCCGTGGCCCCGGTGGGTGCTGGCGATTCGGTCGGTACTGCGGAGGGCAGAGCACACGCCCACGGCGACGGCCTCCTGACCGATGTAAGCGTGAACCACGCCGGGGATGTTGCCTTCGTGAAACTCTTCGACGGCCCTGGCGTCGAAGGTGCGGATGGTTACCATCTTGCGGTACATATCCAACAAAAGGCCGGAATCCGTAGTCATTAGCCTTCCCTCCTGATGTCAGAGATTGGCCGCATTGTACCCCACTGCAAACCGCGCCGCTATGGCAGGCGTTGCCTCAAAAATAATCTTACGGGCGGGTGGCATGACGCCGGGCGCGATGAGCAAGTCTTTGGACGCAATCAAATCAGCGGAACAGGGGCCATTCAGACCGTCCAAAGGCTTGAACAAAGGGAAACTCCTTGCAGCAGCTGCGGCAGGCAGGGAATAACCGATTTGACGGGGAGCATTGACCTGGTCTAATACAAGGTCGAGAAGGTCCCGTAGCGAAGGCGAGGCGGTGCAAGGGCCGAGGCATTTGGCCCCGGGTCAATCGCAATTTCCCACATACTTGGCTCGCTGTTACTGAGACAAATCCCCGGGGTGCCGCCTATGCCACTCCGTCCGCGCCTGGTATTCCCGGGCAATGGCCAGGCAGGCGTTCTCGTCGTAGGCGCGGGCCATGAACTGGATTCCCGTGGGCAGGCCGTCGCCGTCGAAACCGCTGGGCACGGAAATGGAAGGCAGCCCGCAGCCGTTGCCGATGCTGCCCATCAGGTCGCCGGCCCCGGCGGAAGTCATTGAGCGGCTGCGGAACTCCTGGTCTATGGACGTGGCCGTGTTCATCGCCGTGGGCGCGGCAACGGCGTCATACCGGGCCAGCGCTTCGTCCACCTGCCTGGCCATCACTCTCCGAAGCCGCAGGGCCTTGATGTAGTCGGTGGCCAGGACGGCCGGCCGGGCGTAGGGACTGCGGCCGTGCCAACCCGGGGCCGACAGTTCCCGCGGGCCGCCCTCGGCCAGGAAGTCCTCAAAGGCGCTGGCCGACTCCACCATCAGGATCACCGACGTTATTTCCACGTAGGGAAACTCGGGAAACTCCATCTCCTCCACATCCGCTACGTCTCTCAACACCTCAACGGCCGCCTCGAAATTCTCCTTGACCGCATCCGCCGCCTCATCCAGCGTCCCACTGGGCACGCCGATGCGGTAGCGGCGACCAGGGTTGAAGCTGGGGTTGTAGGTGAATGGCTCAGCGTGGGTGGAACCATCCAGCGGGTCGGGGCCGGCAATGGCCTCCAGGACAATGCCGCAGTCATCGGCGGTCAGGCACAGTGGGCCAAGCTTGTCCAGGGTCCAGCAAAGGGCCATGGCCCCGTACCGGCTTACCCGTCCGTAGGTAGGACGCAGCCCGGACAGCCCGCAGTTGTTTGCCGGAATGAGAATGGAACCCCAGGTCTCCGAGCCAATGGCAAAGGGGACCAGCCCCGCCGCCACCGCCGCGCCCGACCCGCTGGAGGAACCGCCGGTCCAGCGGCCCGTGTCCCACGGATTCCTGGGCGGGCCGGTGAGCGATGCGTCGGGGTGGATGTAGCCCATGCCGCCGGCCAGTTCAATCATGGCCAGTTTGCCGGCCAGGGGTGCTCCAGCCGCTTCCAGCCTGTTAATCACCGTCGCATCGTAGTCGAACTGCTGGTCTTTGAAAGGGGCCGCGCCCCAGGTGGTTGGGATTCCCCCAGAGGTAGCCAGCAGGTCCTTGGCGCCCCAGGGGATGCCATGCAGCAGGCCCCGGTTGCGCCCGGCCACCAGTTCGGATTCGGCCTGCCTGGCAGTGGCCAGGGCCCGGTCGGCCGTCAGGGTTACCAGGGCGTTGTAGTGGGGACCGTATTCTTCCAGGCGATCAAGGAAGTCCTGGGTTAAACCGACGGGAGAGACTTCCCTGCTGGCAATGAGGCCGGCCAGTTCCCGAATGGGCTTGAAGATGAAGGAGTTGCCCATGCTAATCACCCCGGAAAGGCCTGAAGTTGGAAAAGGGTTCCACGTCGTTGGTCAGTCTGTACTCACGGATGGGGCGTAGGACCTCCCGCTGTCCGACAATGGCGGTGCGCACGCTTTCCAGTTGTTCGTCGGTCAACAGGTGGCCGTATCTCTCCTTGATTATGGCAAAGAGGAGCTCCTGTTCCAGTGAATTATCCGCGTTGGTCGTCATCGGGCCCTCCTGGGTAAAGCTGTCCAATACAAAGTGATGCTTAGTTCTGTCCGGCGCGCTGGCTGCGGCTGCGGGCGGTGAGGCGCACGCCCCACATGAGAAAGACCGATGCGGTGGTCAGGCCGGCGGATATCAGGAAGGCCAGGAAATAGTCGCCCTGCAGGTCGAAGAGCAGGCCCGCCAGTATGGGCCCGAGGCCGATGCCTATGCCCCGCCCCACTTCCATCATTCCCATCACCTTCCCCAGCATACGGGGCGGGTACAAGTCGGCAGCCTTTGCGCCGATCAACAGGCCGCTGATGCCGTCGCTCAGCCCGTTCAGGGCCACGAAAGTAACCAGCACCCACCATGCGCCGCCGGCGCTGAGAAACAGGACCAGGACCACGGCTGCCACGGACATGGACATTCCAATGGTATAGACGATCTCCCTCCCGATAATATCGGAAAGCAGGCCGGTTGCGGGACGGCCGCCGATACCAAGCATACCGGCGATGCCAATGGCCAGGGCCGCCTGGATTTCGCCGTACCCTGCCAGGAAGAGGAAAGCCAGGATGTGGACCATGATCATGTGGTTGCCCACGGAGTTGACCGCCCGGGCGCCCAGCAGCAGCCACACCGCCGGTTCGCGGAGAACCTCGCCAACGGAGGACTGGACGGGCGTTTCAACCGCCACAGGCGCGGCGGCCGCCGCGACGGGCAAATCCTCTTCCTCGGCGCCGGCGTCGTTCCTGCCATCCCAGTTCTCCGGCGCCCGTTTCTGGAAGAGCAGGTTTGGAATGACTACCAACAGGAAGAAAACTACCCCGAAAATCCTGAAGGCCCACTGCCATCCCAGCGTCGAGACTATAAGCTGGGCCAGGGGGACCACGATTGCCTGCCCCGCCGGATTGCCCGCGTCGGCCATTCCCAGCGCTACGCCCCTGCTGCGGGGGAACCAGGGTGCCAGGGTTGCGGTGGCGGAAAAGGATGAGATACCAACCTGACCCACCGTGGCAACTACGCTGTAGAAGATGAACAACTGCCATACTTCGCTGACCATGCTGCTGGCCAGCCAGCCAACCAGGATGAAACATCCGGCAATGGGAAACAACACCCTGGGGCCGTAGCGGTCCAGAATGATTCCCAGCAGGGGGGCTACAAATGCCCCGAACAGCCCCGAAGCGGAAAAAACGGCGGCGGTAAGGGCCACGCTGCTGCGAAAATGGTCCCGCAGGGCGACCAGGAACACGCTCTGGACGTTCTTTGACCCGCCTTCAACCGTCAGGTTCGAAAAGGTCAGGAGGAAGATTACCCAACCGTAATGCAGCCTGCGCTTGAAGGCGGTCAGCAAGATGCACCGGATTTCGGAATTTCGACGTAACAGGGCATGGCATTTACCCGTAGCTGGATTGCCCTGCATTGCGGGCAAGGCAGTAGCATTATAGCTTCATGTCATCCTGAGCGCAGGGCAAACGCATCTTGGTAGTAGCGTATCTTCAACCTGTTCCTTTGCCAGGGTATCGTTTACCACGGAGGCACAGAGTACGCAGAGATGCACAGAGCAACTCTGTGAACCTCCGCGTCCTCTGCGTCTCTGTGTTAAGAATCGCCTTGCCGGCCCAACCCGCTCCGTTGCGGCGCCCCTGTCCTTCAGTTAGACTACCCTTCGGCCCAAAAGGGGCCCCACTTCGATCAGCGATTACTGACATTCTTGACCGCAAACAGGCTTACGGAGGCTATCTCAATGTCCAGCGCCAACAGCATAACCCCCGAACTTATCCACTACCTCTCCGGCGCCCTTGACGCCGAACTTCCACCCAACGTGCTGGAGAAGGCCAAGCACCACATACTGGACACCCTGGCAGCCATGGTTTCCGGTTCCGTGCTCAAGCCAGGAGTCCTGGCCCGCCAGTACGTCGAACAGCAGGGCGGCCCCGAGGAGGCCCAGGTGGTGGGCAGTTCCATGGTGGTGTCGGCGGTGAACGCTGCCATTGCCAACGGGATGATGGCCCACGCCGACGAGACCGACGACTCCAACGGTTCCGCCGGCATCCACCCGGGCTGCGCCGTCCTGCCCGCCGCCATGGCCATGGCGGAGCGGCAAAATGCCAACGGGTCGGACTTTATCAAGGCCGTGGTGCTGGGTTACGACATTGGCAGCCGCACGACCAAGGCCCTGGGTCGAGAGGAGATG
Organism: Dehalococcoidia bacterium; assembly: GCA_022821365.1. GTDB lineage: Bacteria > Chloroflexota > Dehalococcoidia > Lucifugimonadales > UBA3495 > Bin22. The sequence continues at coordinate 27,158 of JAJEDS010000171.1, forward strand.
CGGGCGCGCAATCACCTGCCCTTCAGCATCGGCGGCACCATGGGCGCCACCGCCGCGGCCGGATGCCTGGCCGGCTTGCAGGAAGAGCAGTACCGCGACCTGCTTTCCTACGGCGCCCAGCAGGCTTCGGGCATTATGACCTACCCCCGGGACGTGGAACACATCGAGAAGGCCTTCATTTTTGGCGGGATGAACGCCCGCAACGGGGTGATGGCCGCCGAAATGGTGCAGATGGGCTTTACCGGGGTGTACGACACCTTCACCGGCGACGGCAATTTCCTGGTGGCCTATGCCGATAATCCCGATGGACAGCAACTGGTGGCTGAACTGGGCAGCCGCTACGAGGTGATGCTGACCAACATCAAGAAGTTCTGCGTGGGCTTCCCCATCCAGTCCCCCGCCGAGGGCCTGCTCATGATCATGGACAAACACGTTATCGGCGCCGCAGACGTGGACAAGATCGTCGCCCGCCTGCCCGAAAGCGGCGCCCACACCGTCAACGACCGGGACATGCCCGACATCAACCTCCAGTACATCTTCGCCATCGCCCTGCTGGACGGCCGGGTCTCCTTCGAGGCCGCCCACTCCTTTGAGCGAATGACTGCTCCGGACGTGCTGGACCTGCGCTCCAGGGTTACGCTCATTGGCGACCCTGAACTCAGCGGCGCCCAGCCCGACTACCAGGCCATTGTTGAAGTAACCACGAAAGACGGAACGGTCCACGAGGAACGGGTCACCAGCTTCCGGGGCCGGGCCGAGAACCCCCTATCCCGGGAGGAAGTGGGCGAGAAGGCGCTGGACTTGATGGAACCGGTCCTTGGTAACGCCCAGTCAAAGGAGTTGATTGACGCAATCAACCGGCTGGAAACCCTGCCCAGCGTGCGGGAGTTGCGGCCGCTGCTGTCGGTGTAAGCGGGGTCCGTTTCCAAGCCCGTAAATGCGCAGGGGCGCACGGCCGTGCGCCCCTGCGGTTTTCTTCAGCTCATCGTGACCTTACCCCATCAATGGCGTGGGGTCGTCGGAGAGATCCTACACCACCGCCGGCTCAACCTTGTGGCACGCCGTCAGGTGCTCCGACAGAATCTCTCGCCAGTCGGGTTCAACTTCGCGGCACATGCTGGTTTCCAGGTAGATGGGGCAGCGGGTGTGGAAGCGGCAGCCGCTGGGCGGGTTGATGGGGCTGGCCACCTCGCCGCCGATGGTGGTGCCCATGGGAATGTCCGGGTCTGGCTTGGGCACCGACGCCAGCAGGGCGTTGCTGTAGGGGTGCAGGGTGTTCCCGTAGAACTCATCCCGGGTGGCCAGTTCCACCATCTTGCCCACGTACATTACGCCCACCCGGTGGCTCATGTGCTCCACGATGGCCAGGTCGTGGGAGATGAGCAGGTAGCTCAGGCCCAGGTCTCGCTGCAGGTCCACCAGCAGGTTGAGAATCTGCGCCCGGATGGAAACGTCGAGGCCGGAGACCGGTTCGTCCAGCACTATAAGCTGGGGCCGCAGGGCCAGGGCGCGGGCGATGGCAATGCGCTGTCGCTGGCCCCCGCTGAACTGGTGGGGAAAGAAGGAGGCGGTTACCGGGTTCAGCCCCACGTTCTCCAGCAGTTCTCCCACCCGCATTCGCAGGGTACGTCCCCGCAGTCCCTGGTGGACGCGCAGGGGTTCGCCGATAATGTCCAGCACCTGCATTCTGGGGTTGAGGGAGCTGTATGGGTCCTGGAACACCGCCTGCACCATGCGCTTGTATTCTCGCAATCCTCCGCCCCGGAAACCGCTGACGTCCTGGCCCTGGAAAGATATGGACCCCCGGGTTGGCCGTTCCAGCAGCAGGATCATCTTGGCCACGGTGGTCTTGCCGCAGCCGCTCTCGCCCACCAGCGCGAAAGTCTCCCCCGCTTCCACGTGGAAGCTGACGCCGTCCACCGCCCGGATGGCGTCTCCCCCGCTGGTCAGCCAGTTGCCGCCGCCGCGGAAGTGCTTCGCCAGCCCCTCTACTTCCAGCAAACGGTTGGCCATGCTACCTTCCCTCCTCGGTCAACCAGCAGTGCACAAAGTCTTGGCCGCCCAGCGAGGTCCGGGGAGGGTACTGTTCCTTGCACTTGTCCATGGCCTCCGGGCAGCGGGGCCAGAAGGGACAACCCTGGGGAATGCTGCGCAGGTCTGGCGGCTGCCCGTCAATCTGGTACAGCTTGTCCCGCCGAGCCCCCATCAGGGGCACCGAGTCCAGCAGGGCCCTGGTATAGGGGTGCTGGGGTTCCTTATATATCTGCCGCACCCGCCCGCTCTCCACGATACGGCCGGCATACATCACGTTCACCCGGTCGCACATCTGGGCGACAATGCCCAGGTCGTGGGTTACCCAGATGACGCTGGTGCCGCTGTCCTGCTGCAACTCCCGGATCAGCCGCAGGAACTGGGCCTGGATCGTAACGTCCAGGGAGGTCGTTGGCTCGTCGGCGATCAGCAACTCCGGCTGGGTGGTCAGGCCCATGGCGGCCACCACCCGCTGGCGCATGCCGCCGCTGAACTGGTGGGGATACTGGACTAGGCGCTGCTCCGGCCGCGGAATGCGCACCGCTCTAAGGGCATCCAGCACTCGGTTCATGGCCTGCTGGCCCCGCTCCTTCAGATGCAGGCGCACCGGCTCGGCAACCTGTTCGCCGATGGAATAGACGGGGTTCAGGGAGGTCTGCGGGTCCTGCATGATGATGGCCATGCGATGTCCCCGGTAGGCCCTCATCTCGTGTTCGGTAATGTCCAGGAGGTTCTCGTCCTTGAACCAGATTTCCCCCTCTACTATGCGGGCCCCGGGCTGGGGCACCAGGCGCATCAGGGAAAGGCAGGTCATGGTCTTGCCGCTGCCCGACTCACCCACCAGGCCCACGGCCTCCCCCTGGGCGACGGTAAAGCTGACCCCGTCCACCGCCTTCAGCACGGCGTTGCGCTGGAAGAAGTAGGTCTTCAGCCCCTCTACCCTAAGCAGGATGTCGTCTTCTATGTTCTGGTTAACCATCAGCGGATAAACCTTGCTATTCTCCTACAGTTGCCGTCGCCTGGGGTCCAGCGTATCCCGCAGCCAGTCGCCGAACAGGTTCAGGGACAGCACCGCCGCCAGGATGCACAGGCCGGGGAACAGGGTAATCCAGTAGGCCGATGTCAAAAACTCCCGCCCGTCGGCAACCATCAGCCCCCACGCCGGCTGGGGCGGTGGCACGCCCACGCCCAGGAAGCTGAGGGACGATTCCAGCAGAATCAGGTGCCCCACTTCCAGGGTAGCCAGCACGATAATGGTGTTGAAGACGTTGGGCAGAATGTGGCGCAGCAGGATCATCCAGGCGGGAGTGCCGATGACCTTGGCGATGGCCACGAAGTCCCGCTCCCGAACGCTCAGGGTTTCCCCGCGGACAATGCGGGCAAACCGGGCCGCCAGGAAGGGGGATAAGATCAGAATGACGCTCTCGAAACTGCGCCCCACCGCAAACACAAACACCAGGGCCACCAGGATGGTGGGCATGGCGAGAATAACCTCGATGCCCCGCTGCATCACGGCATCCACCTTACCGCCGGCGTACCCGGAAATCAGCCCCAGGGCCACGCCCACGCCGCCGCCCAGGCCGATAACGAACAGGGACAGGGAGAGGGAGACCCGGGCGCCTCGAATCAACCGGCTCAATATATCCCGGCCCAGCTTGTCGGTGCCCAGCAGGTTGTTGGCGGTCCCCTCTTCGTGCCACACCGGCGGGGCGAAGGAGTTGGCCATATCCACGGCCACCGGGCTGTGGGGCGCAATCCACTGCCCGAAGAGGGCGAAAATCATCAGCACCAGCAGCACCGCCGTGGGAATCTTGGGAACCCGCCGCGCAACGCTGAGGCTTGACCGCACTCTCACCAGCCAGGCGGAAGCCGGTACCGCTGTTTGTATCGTCGTGTTGGCCATAAGCTGCCTGCTACGGAGTGTACTTTATGCGGGGGTCAATTACCGCATAAAGTATGTCAACGAATAGATTGATAAGGATGAAGAAGCTGCCGAAAACTATCACCACGCCCTGGATTACCGGGAAGTCCCGCCGCACCACGCTCTGCACCGCCGAGGTGCCGATGCCGGGCCAGGCAAACACCTGCTCCACCACCACCGACCCGTTCATAAAGGCGCCCAGCACCAGGCTGCTGTAGGTGAGGACCGGCAGCAGGGCGTTTCTCAAGGCGTGCTTCCCGATGACTACCGCTTCCGGCAGGCCCTTGGCCCGGGCCATGACCACGTAGTCGCTGTCCAGCACGTCCATCATGCTGGACCGCACCAGGCGCACCATGCCGGCCATCACGCCCCAGCCCAGCGTAAAGCCCGGCAGTATGTACGAAGTCCAGCCCCCCTTGCCGGCAGGCGGCAGCATCTCCCAGACCACGGCAAAGAGAATTATCAGCATTATCCCCGACCAGAAGGGCGGCATGGACTGGCCCAGGAAGGCCAGCACCTTGGCTATCCAGTCGATGGCGGAATCGCGGTACACCGCCCCCAGCACCCCCAGGGGCAAGGAAAACACCAGGGCAAATATCAGGGCAACCAGCCCCAACGTAAAGGTGGCCGGCATCCGTTCCACCAGTATCTGGGTTACGGGAATACCGTTGCTGACCGAATCCCCCAGGTCCAGCCTTACCAGCTGCCCCAGGAACTTCAGGTACTGCTCGTGGACAGGCCGGTCCAGGCCCAGCTTGGCGGCCATGATTTCGCGGGCATCCACCCCCGAGTTTCGGGCGGTGAAAACCTCTGCCGGGTCGCCGATGGAGCGGGAGAGAATGAACACCAGGGTTGCAATGAACCACAAGCCCAGCAGGGCCTGAAAAATGCGAAACCCGATGTACTTGAGCATGGGTTAGTCCTTAAGCTGGTGGGCCTGCCGGAAAATCACCTTCGCCGGCAGACCCACGCTGCGATTCCAGTCTGCGTCAGTGGACGGGGCCGATTACGGCCTTATCGTCCAGTGGTTATGGGGGTAGGGCTTTCCCGTAATGGGAGTCCAGGAACCGACCTTTTCACTGGCCCCGAACACTGCCCCGGCTTCCAGCAGGGGACCGGCCCAGAAGTCCCGGTTAAGCAAGCGGTGGAAGTCGGCCATGGCTTCGTGCTGGTCCTGCAAGTCAAAGGAGGAACCGGCCTTGTCCAGCAACGGGTCAAGAATGTCCGGCATTCGCATCATTTGCCGCCGACCCTCGGAATGGTAGTAGATATGCGAACCCCGGTAGGAGTGCAGCCGGGTGTCGCTGCCGCGGACGGCTATCTGGTAGGGAGGCTGCTCGTTGACGATTGTTTCGATCTCGTCGGGCGTCTTGATGGCGTTGTCGAAGGTTTCCCGCAGCACCGGGCCGTCCACCACCGATACGAAGGTGTTCAGGCCAATGGCCTCCAGGTACCCCGCCACGGCTTCCGACAGGCCGGGCTGGTCGACAAAGTCCGCGTCGCCGGAGAAGGTCAGGATTTCGATTTCGGCGCCCTCAAATCCGGCTTCCTGGACCAGCTGCATGGCCCGGTTCGGGTCGTAGGGGTGCGGGTCCACGTCGCCGGGGTAGCCGATGTTGCCCTCCACCACCCAGTAGCAGCAGGCGGGAGTCGTCTGGCCTGCGTACAGGCCCGTGCCGATGGCCTCGCGGTCAATGGCGATGGAAATGGCTTCCCGTATCCGCTTGTCGTTGAAGGGGTGGCCCGGCACCCAGGCGTAGTTGTACCAGATCCAGGAGATATTGGCGGCCGGCGACTGCAGCACCTGGAGGTCTGCGTTCTCCAGTTCCTCAACGCTGCGAACCGAGGCGGTAATCAGGTCGGCGTTGCCGCTCTTCAGCATGGCCATGCGGGTATTAAGCTCGGCCACGTCCCAGATCTGCAGGATCTTGTAGCCCGGGTTCTTTTCGTAGTGTTCCTCGAAGGCCTCCATCTGGATGTACTGGCCGGGGACCCGGTCAGCCCACTTGTAGGGACCGGAGCCCACGGGAGCCTCGCGGAAGTTGTCTATCCCCCCTACGCTCTCAAAGTGGTCCTTCGGGAAGACCACGGAACGCGGCGGAGACGCCGACGCAAAGAACAGCGGCAGCGTGGACTGGGGTTCCTTGGTGGAAACGCTTACCGTGTTGCCCGCCACCGTGAAACCCGAACTCAGCAGCGGCCCCACTTCCAGGGCGAACCCGCCCAGGGAGTCCTCACCAACGGCCCGTGTCCAGGTCCAGGCAACGTCCTCGGCCGTAATATCGTCGCCATTGTGGAACTTCATCCCGTCGCGGATGGTAAAGGTCCAGGTCAGCTGGTCCGGCGACACCTCCCACCCGGTGGCAAAGCCGGGCGTCAGGGTGCCGTCGGGGTTCTGGCCGATGGCGTAATCGAACACCTCGTCGTAGTACACCTTGGTGGCGCTGTCCTGGGAGATATTGGTGTCTACTCCCTGGAATCCCAGGTAGGAACTTACCGAGATGATGGAACCGGCGGGGTCCACCCTGCCGGGAAGTCTTCCCGACTCAGGAATCGAGACAGGGGTAGGGGTGGCCACCACTATTCTCTCGACCTCTTTTTCTACTTCGCGAATGGTCTCAACCTCTACTGCAACTTCCTTCTCCACTTCGCGAATGAGCTCAACTTCTATCGGGACTTCCTTCTCCACTTCCACTTCGCGGACAGTCTCCACTTCCACCACCCGCTCCACCTCCACTACCTCCGGCTGGGCGGTGCCGCAGGCCACCAAAAGCATCAGGCAGAAGAGACTTCCCATTACAAGTAACGACGTTTTCATATTACTCACCCTTCCATGTTGATTAACGTGAAACGATCGACGATTGTGGTTCCCTGATCGGGAAATACAAGCCGTATTACGAAGAACTATTGCAATTACAACAAAGGTCCGCCCGCATCACCCTGGTCTGCCAGTCCCTTTCCCGAAAATATACTGCGGCCGCTTGCCGCAAATTTGGCGGGATTATACTCACGCCAAATGGTGGTGTCAATTTGTTCCAGGATCTGTCAACGCAATCTCATTCTGAGACATTCCGTAACCACAGGGCCGCACTGTGTGCCGTCTTTGCGGGACATCTCCGTGAAACCCTGCTTTCTCTGCGCCTCTGGGTTGAAAATCACCCTGTAAAGAAGAGCCGGAACGGAACCTGGCAATCAGCATACAATTGCCCTGAATTTGCTTTAAGCGTTCACGGAGAAATAGGCCGGCTGTGGGACCCATCCTGTACGTCTGAGCGGCAACTCCCGAGTCCAATCGGTTGACACGAGCCGAAATGCCGGGTGGAATAAGGGGTGTGAGACGGGAGGGCGAACCGTGCCCTCTTGATATTCTCGCTGGGAGAGGGCAGTTAAAGGGAATCTATTAAGTAGTTGAGAGGGGGATAATATGGCATTCTACCGGTTTTATTCGGACGATGACGGCGAGAGCCACGTTGAGGACGTTAACCTGGAGGAACACCCGGATTTGGCCGCAATGGTCAACGTATCCGAGGTGAGTGTACGGGAGTTTGACGGGTCGCGCCACATGGACTTTCATCCCCTGCCCGAGCGACGGCTGATCATTCACCTGTCCGGCGAGGTGCAGATTGGCGCCAGCGACGGTTCCCAGCGGGTGCTGCGGGCCGGGGACATCCGGCTCATGGAGGACGTGAGCGGCAAAGGTCACAAACATGATGACCTCTCTCCGTCCTCGGCCGTTTACGTGGTGTTGACAGACTAGGAGACTATCTCAAAAGTCCCTTCCCCCTTGCGGGGGGAAAGTTAGGATGGGGGTGGTGGTCGCTGGGCGTAGGGGCGATTCGCGAATCGCACCTACGCCCACGCATAGAGTTCATGCCAGCGCCATGACGACCACTACTTATTCAGAGGTTCACCATAACGTCACATCCGGGAGGAAGGCAATGAAGTACAACTACATAGTCATTGGCGCAGGCTCGGCCGGCGCCATCCTGGCCACCAGGCTTTCCGAAGACCCCAATGTCTCGGTGCTGCTGCTGGAGGCGGGACAGGACTTCGCGGACATGGACACCCTCCCGGAAGAGGTCAAGTACGGCTACATGTCCACCAAGAGCGTCTGGGACAGCGAGCACAACTGGCAGTACCGGGCCCGCGCCACCGACCAGGCCGAGATCGAAATTCCCCGGGGCAAGGTAACCGGCGGGTCCAGCGCCATCAACGGCCAGATCTTCATTCGGGGCATTCCCGAGGACTATGACAACTGGGCCGAGTGGGGCAACGACGAATGGAATTTCGGCAAGCTGGTGCCCTACTTCAACATGGTCGAGACGGACACCACCTACCAGGACGACCCGGGGGACTTCCACGGCAACAGCGGCCCCATCATCTGCCACCGGTTTCCCGAAGACCAGTGGCGCCAGGGGAATAAGGCGTGGTTCCAGGCCTGGCGGGACAATGGGCACCCCTACTGCGAAGACCACAACATGCCGGGCACCACCGGCGTGGGGCCCATAACCCTGAACAACCCTGAGGGGATCCGCTGGTCCACGGCCATAGGCTACCTGGGCCTGTCGCGCCATCGCCTGAACCTGACCATCCGGCCCGGCGTAACGGTCAAGCGGATTCTGTTCGACACCAGCGGCGAGAAGCCCCGGGCCACGGGCGTGGAAGCGGTATCCGGCGAGGAGACCTTCGCAGTTGAGGCTGACGAAGTTATCCTCAGCGCCGGGGCCATCGGATCGCCGCAGATACTGATGCTTTCGGGCGTGGGCCCCGCCGACCACCTCAGGGATCATGGCATAGAGACCGTCATCAACTCGCCGGGAGTGGGCCAGAACCTGGCCGACCATCCCCTGATCAACATCCTGTGGGCCACTAAGCCCGAGGTGGACTTGACCCCCTTCCTGCCCAGCGCTCAACTGCTGGCAAGATATACGGCGGCGGGTTCTCCCTTGGAGAACGATATGATCGTCTACCTGAACGCCGCCGCGGGAATGTCGCGCAACCGGGGCGGAATGCGCGGCGGGGCGGCGGGCATGAGCGCGGTAGTGGGCCTGGGCGCCAGCCTCGGGCTGAACCTGGCCCTGTCCAAGGGCGAGATAAGACTCAGGTCCGGCGACTACCGGGACTATCCCTACCTTAACTACAATATGCTGGACCACGAGGAGGACGCTCGCCGGTACCGGGACGGCATCCGCATGATCGTCGACCTGGAAGACCATCCGGCCATGGCCGCCATCATCGAAAAGCGGGTGTACCCCGAGGACTCGGACCTGGAGTCGGACGAGGCCCTTGACCTGTGGATGAAGCGCTGGGTTGGCACCGGCCACCACGTTTCCTGCACCGCAAAGATGGGACCGGCCTCCGATCCCATGGCCGTTGTGGACCAGTATGGCAAGGTGCACGGAGCCGACGGGCTACGCGTGGTGGATGCCTCCATAATGCCCGAATGTGTGCGAGCCAACATCAACGTTACCGTACTGATGATTGGCGAGCGGATAGCCGACTTCATCAGGCAGGGCAGGTGAGTAGGCGGCTCCTGAAGCTGCTCAGCGGAGTATAATGCCTGTTGTCGCTGACCGATAAGGTCGCACTTATTGAAACGGCCACTCGAGCCCGGCCCAGACCGGGCTCGTGCCAACTCAAGGAGGTGCTCACACGGCTTCACCCCAACAGCGCGGCGCCGGTGCGGCTCCTGCCCCGGAAGAACCTCCCAGGCCGCCACGCCGGCCGGGCCGGCTGAATCCCACCCGCTTCAATACCTTCGTGTCCCTGCGCCACAAGGACTTCCTTCTACTGTGGCTCAGCAACCTGTGCAACGCCTCGGCGGTGTGGTTCCAGCAGATCACCATTCCCTGGGTGGTCTGGGAGATCTCCGGTTCCCCCTTCCTGGTGGGACTAGCCGCCGGCATGCGCTCCATCCCCTTTCTGGTCATAGGGCCCATGGCCGGTGTGCTCGCCGACCGGGTGGACCGCCGCAAGATGGTCCTGGTAACCCAGTCGGTGATGGCCATGGTGGTGCTCGTCTTTGCCGGCGCGGTGCAACTGGGTGTGGTGGTAGGCACCCTGGGGGTAATCTACGCCCTGGCGTTCTCCTTCATCACCGGCACCCTCCACTCGCTCATCCAGCCGGTACGCCAGGCCATGGTGGCCAACACCGTCCCCCGGGAAGACCTTTGGAACGCCGTCGCCCTCAACTCCATCGCTGGCAACGTGGCCCGGGTGGTGGGCCCCGGGCTCGGGGGCGTGCTCATCGCGTGGCTGGGGCCGGCCCTCAACTTCTTCCTGGAAGGGATCCTGTACGTCCTGATGGTGTTGGTGATGATTCCCATAGCCCTGCCCTACCGGGAGGCTATCACAGCGCGGCGGGCGTCAATGATGGCCAACCTGAAGCAGGGGTTCGCCTACGTCCTGAGCGAACAGGTGGTGCTGCGTCTGCTGCTGGTGGCCTGCATTTCCGATATACTCCTGGCTCCGGTCATTCACCTGATGCCGGTAATCGCCACCGAGGTGCTGGGGCAGGGTCCGAAGGTGTACGGGTTCCTGGTGCTGGCCACGGGCGTGGGCGGAATAATTTCCACCATCTCCTTTGCCTCGCTGGGGGGCGTGTTCCGAAGGGGGTCCGTCGGCCTGCTGGCTCTGATGTTCCTGTCGGCCTCCGCCATACTGCTGGGCTTTTCCACCTGGGTGTGGGTGTCCCTGGCGGCCATGTTCTGCTTTGGCTTCTTCCGCCTGGCCTTCAAGATCAACAACAACACCCTGGTGCAGACGACAATACCCGACGCGCTGCGGGGCCGGGTAATGTCCATCTACCACCTGGATCATGGCCTCACTCCCCTAGCCAGCATGACCCTGGGTCTGATCGCTGAATTCTGGCCCGCCAACTTCGTGGTGGCGCTGGTGGGCGTGATCAGCCTGGCACTGACCATTTACGCCTTCATCGCCTATTCGGATATGCGAAGGATGAGCTGACGGGAGACTCTGGTGGTCCCTCTCGCTACTGGCACTTTACCGTTCAGGCAGGGTGAAGGCCCTGGCGCCGCCCGATTCGGCCCGGCGGCGCTCTTCGTCAGGAATACCTGCGCCCACGACTACGGGTCTAGCAGCCTGTCCGGGGAATATCTTCAGGCGGCTATTGGGGGACGCCACAGGTGGTTGGATGCGGGTGAAGCCATGAATGGCTGGGTCCTTGTCAGCAAGGAAGCGTTCCCGCTGGACCCGGAGGGGCCGGCGCCCCTACCTTTACCATTGGCCTCGGCGCCGAA
>JAJEDS010000100.1 GCA_022821365.1 Dehalococcoidia bacterium
ACTGCGGTGAATACGTTCCCGGGCCTTGTACACACCGCCCGTCACGTCATGGAAGCCGAGAACGATTGAAGTCGCTGAGCTAACCCGCAAGGGAGGCAGGCGCCGAGGTCGGGTTCGGTAACTGGGACGAAGTCGTAACAAGGTAGCTGTACCGGAAGGTGCGGCTGGATCACCTCCTTTCTAGGGAGTAACTAACCCCTACGGTTTTCCGGGCTGAACGGATGGCGCAGGGGCCATCTCCCAGGTCGATCGGTGAGTGTTCCGTTTCCCAAGCCAGACAGGTAGAGCGCAAGCTCCCCGGCGACAGGAAACGGTCCCCTGAGAAAGCTCATCGACTATCTGGTCCGCCTCGGGCGGACAAACCAACTCACTTAGATCTTTTCTTCCTTCTACTGTTCAGATGTTAAGGTGTAAACAAGAAGCCGGGCCAGTGATGGTCCGGCTTAATTTTTGGTCTACCAATGCGCCCTTTAATTCGCTCTGCTCAAATGCTGAGTGCCAAGGTATGGCAAAAAGCCATTGATCGTGCCATAATGTCCCCGCTCCAAAAGCGCTGTACGTCTGGCGGGAATTCGACCAGGAATTCACGAAAGGCCGCAGGCAAACGTTTGGCAGGCTACGGAAACAAGTGGTTGACAACAGCCTTTCACCCCATGGCGGAGTCCTGGTCGAGCGGGTTGCCCCACTTCAGGCGGGCGACCTCGACCGCATGGCCCACCTCCCCTGTATTCCCGTCCGCGACCAGATAGCCCGGGAATGCGTCAACATCGCCTACGGCTTCTTCTCTCCCCTGGAAGGTTTCATGGGCGCCGCCGACCTGGACTCGGTGGCCCGCAACATGACCCTGGAGAACGGGTACATCTGGAGCATTCCCATCGTATTCGACCTGTCCGAAACCGAAGTAGCCCAGTTGGGCCTGAAGAGCGGAGATTCCGTCCTGCTCACCTACCAGCGGCAGCCCCTGGCAGTGTTGGAAGTAGAAGAAATCTACTCCTACGACAAGGAGTTCCTGGCGCAGCAGGTGTACGGCACCACCGACGAAGCCCATCCGGGAGTCCAGCGCACCTACGCCTACCAGGACAGGTTCGTTTCGGGCAAGGTGACGCTGGTCAATCCTCCCACCATCAACCCGCCCTTTGACCGGTACTGGCAGACACCCCGCCAGCTGCGCCGGACCCTGGCCGAAAGGGGCTGGAACCGGGTGGTGGCCCACCAGAGTCGCAACGTCCCCCACGCGGGGCATGAATGGCTTATGAAGGGCGCGTGGTTCGCATCCGAGGCCGACGGCGTCCTGGTCAGCGCGGTCATCGGCGAAAAGAAGTCGGGGGACTACATCGACGAGGCCATAGTCCTGACCCACGACCTGCTGCGGGAGGCTGGCTTTTTCCGGGAAGGGACGCACCTTACCTCTACCCTGATGTGGGACATGCGCTACGCCGGCCCCCGGGAGGCGGTGTTTCACGCCCTGGTGAGGAAGAACCTGGGCTGTACTCACCACATGTTCGGCCGGGACCACGCCGGGGTGGGCAGCTACTACGATACCTACGCCGCCCACCGCATCTTCGACGACCTGCCCGACCTGGGAATCAAGTCGGTTTTGACCCTGGAATGGTGGTACTGCCCGGTCTGCGGCAGCGTAACCTACGAGGGTCTCTGCGGACACCGGGACCAGAAACAGGACCTGGCCGGCACCCTCATCCGCCGAATAATCCAGGGCGGCGAGGAACCGACGCCCACGACCCTGCGGGCTGAAGTTCTGGCAGTAGTGCGGGAATGCGCCGAGAAGTACGGCTTCGGGTCGCCCTTCGTGGAGGACAATTACCTGCAGAACCGCACCCCGGTAATGTCCATGCCCGAACTGGAGGAAGGCTGTACCTGTACCGGAAACGATTAAAGGTATAAACACGCCCCCGGCGCTATGGGCCGTGGGCGCTGTTTTTGGATGTGAGAAATATCTTCAGGAGGAACCTATGCCCACTTTCGTAAATCCCAACACCTGTAACGCCTGCGCCGGGGAACATCTTGGCCCGCTTTGCGTTTACATCTGCCCCAACGACCTGATGGCCCTGGACACCGATGCCAACAAGGGCTTCAACCAGGAGCCGCAGCTTTGCTCCGAGTGCTACGCCTGCGTCAAGCTGTGCCCCCAGGAAGCCATCCAGGTGCGGGGCTACTCCGACTTCATTCCCCTGGGCGCTTCCGTACAGCCCAGGCGGATAGAAGGTGGGCTTACTTGGACGGTAACCTTCCGCAACGGCAAGGTGCTGGAGTTCACCTATCCGTCCCGCAGCACTCCCGTAGGTACCAGCGACCCGTACCGGAATTTCACCGAGGACCCGGTGGACGACCTGAAGGGCCAGGGCCTGGCCGGTGAATCCCTGTGGCTGGGGGTGGACAAGCTGCCCACCGTCCAGGCCAGCAACTAAAGGAGGCCACGATCAAAATGGCAACGCCTACAGTAGAAACCGTAGAATGTGACATTCTTATCATCGGCGGCGGCATGTCCGGCTGCGGGGCCGCTTTCGAGTCCAAGTTCTGGGGCAGCGACTTGAAGGTGGTGGTCGCCGAGAAGGCGGTCATCGAGCGCAGCGGCGCCACCGGCGAGGGCCTCTCCGCCATCAACTGCTACATGGGCCAGCGCTACGGCTGGAACACTCCCGAAGACTTCGTCAATTACGTGGTCAACGACATGATGGGGCTGGCCCGCGAGGACCTGGTCTATGACGTGGGCCGCCACGTGGACTCTTCAGTCCACCTCCTGGAAGAGTGGGGCCTGCCCGTCTGGAAGAAGGACGACGGCACCTACGAGCGTATTGGCCGCTGGCAGATTCCCATTCACGGCGAGTCCATCAAGCCGGTAACCGCCGAGCCTGCCCGCAAGGCCGTGGGCCAGGAAAACATCTACGAGCGGGTGTCCATAACTCACCTGATCACCGACGCCAATGATCCGAACCGTATCGCCGGCGCCGTGGGATTCGGTGTCCGGGAAGACAAGCTGTATGTCTTCAAGGCCAGGGCGGTCATCATCACGACGGGTGGCGCGTCCAACGTCTTCCGGCCCCGCTCGGTCAACGAGGGCATCGGCCGCACCTGGTACTCGGTGTTCGCCACGGGTTCCGCCTACGGGCTGATGATCCCCATCGGCACCGAAATGACCCAGATGGAGCACCGGTTTGTACCCACCCGCTTCAAGGACGGTTACGGCCCGGTGGGCATGTGGTTCCAGTACTTCCACGCCCGGGTAACCAACGCCCTGGGAGAGGACTATACCGTCACCCGGGACGACGAACTGGACAAGTTCCCTCCCTACGGCCGCGCCGTGCCGACCCCCACGCCTTTGCGAAACCACCAGATGTTCCTGGACATCAAGGCTGGCCTGGGTCCCATGTACATGCGGACTGAAGAAGCCATGCAGAAGCTGGCCGAAGGCGACCCGGAGAAAATGAACAAGGTACGGGAAGAGGCCTGGGAAGACTTCCTGGACATGACCATAGCCCAGGCGCTTACGTGGGCTTCCCAGAACATCGAACCCGAGGTTACGCCTTCCGAGGTTAACCTAGCCGAGCCCTACATTATGGGTTCCCACTCCGGCGAGGCCGGGGCCTGGGTCAGCGGGCCGGAAGACCTGGCACCACCGGAATACTTCTGGGGTTACAACAAGATGACCACCATCCGCGGCCTCTTTGCCGCCGGTGACGGCGTGGGCGCCGCTCCCCACAAGTTCTCATCCGGTTCCTTCACCGAGGGCAGGCTGGCGGCCAAGGCGGCGGTCAACTTCATCCGCGACAACAACGACACCCCTACGGTCAACGACGATCAGGTACGCCAGCTTCACCAGGCCATCTGGGCCCCGTTGGTGACTTTCGAGACCCACAGGGGCGCTTCTACCGCCGAAGGAGTCAATCCCAACTACATTACTCCTTCCGACGCCCTGGTGCGCCTGCAGAAGATCATGGACGAGTACGCCGGCGGGGCGTCCGCCTGGTATACCACCAACGGCCCCACGCTGGAGCGGGGCATCGCACTGATCGAGATGCTGCGCGAGGACCTGACGCAGCTGGCCGCCCGCAACCGCCACGAACTTCTGCGGTGCTGGGAAGTGGTGCATCGCACCTGGGTGGGCGAGGCCCACATGCGCCACCTGCTACATCGCCAGGAGACCCGCTGGCCCGGCTACTACTACCGCGCCGACTACCCCAACCTGGACGACGAGAACTGGCGCGTCTTCGTCAATTCCACCTACGATGCGGCCAGCAACCAGTGGAACCTGCGGACACGGCCGTACCTGAACGTGGTTACGAACATTTAGGCTTGCAACAGGCCAAGCGAAGTCGGCCCCGGTGGAAACGTCGGGGCCGGTTTTGTTTGCAATATGCTATGATGTCTTATCTTGCTTAACATCGTCACCCGCCGCCCCCCAGAGGTCCGCCATGACCACCAAAGCCAAACATCCTTACACCATAAAGTCTTACATTGAATACGACAAGCTGGACTTCAATCCCGATGACCCGGAGCCATTGCCCGACGGTATGTATCAATATCCTGTTTTCGCCGAGATCTTCGGCATACTGGACGCACACCTCAACACCCTGGGCGACCCGAGGACCATCTTCCGGAGCAGCAACACCTTCATCTGCTACGACCCCAACAACCTGAACGTAAGAGTGGCGCCGGATTTCTACCTGGCATTCGACGTGGACGCCCGGGCCATAATGGACCGAAAGCTGTATCTTCCGTGGGAGGCTGGCAAACCCCCCGATCTGGTCCTGGAGGTGGGTTCGGAAAGCACCGGCGCGCAGGATACCAGTCCCAAAAGGGAAATTTACGCCCGCATTGGAATAGGAGAGTATTGGAGATTCGACCCCACGGGGGGGGAGTACTATGGCGAGCCTCTGGTTGGCGAAGAACTGGTGAAGGGGGAGTACCGGAGGCTGGAGTTGACTACCCACCGGGACGGCGTGTTAAAGGGGTACAGCCGAATATTGGGACTCTGGCTGTGTTGGCAGGACGAAATGCTGACCTTTTACGACGAAAGGTCCGGCGAGTACCTACGTAGTTACCGTGAAATTCAGGCCGCATTGCAGGCGGAGAGAGAGGCCTTAGAGGCGGAGCGATCCGTCCGGCTGGCAGAACAGGCAGCCCGTCAGCAGGCGGAGGCCAGGATAAGGGAACTGGAAGACGAACTGCGCGGTCGTCAGTAGGAAGGTCGGCGCAGTCGCTGCGGTTATTCGAGAAGATACCTACCCCAAGGAGAAACAGTAATGAAAGTCGGATTTGTTGGTCTTGGCAACATGGGCAACCCCATGGCTGCCAACCTGGTCAAGGCCGGTCACCAGCTTACCGTCCACGACCTGCGCCGTGAGGCCGCCACCAATTTGCTGGAGATGGGCGCCGATTGGGCCGATACGCCCAGGGAGTGTGTGCCCGGCAACGACGTCGTCTTTACCTCACTCCCCGGGCCCAGGGAAGTAGATGCGGTGGTCCTGGGTGAAAACGGCATCCTGGAGGGCGCCTCGGCCGGCGACGTTTACATGGACCTGTCCACCAACTCTCCAACGGCGATCCGGCGCATCCACGACGTATGCTCGGAGCAGGGCGTCAACGTCCTGGATTCTCCCGTCAGCGGCGGCGTATACGGCGCGGCGGCGGCCACGCTGGCGGTTATGGTGGGCGGCGACGAGGCCATCTTCAACCGGATGAAGCCTACACTGGATGCCATCGGCAGCCACGTAGTCTACTGCGGCCCCATCGGTAACGGCATGGTCTGCAAAATCTGCAACAACACCCTCAGCATGGGCATCGGCGTGCTGATGACCGAAGTGCTGACCCTGGGCGTCAAGGCTGGGGTTGACCTGGCGGTGCTGGCCGACGTCATCGCCAACAGTTCCGGAGGCAACCGAAGGCTGGTGGAGAAGTTTCCCCGCTACCTGTTCAAGGGCAACTTCGAGCCCGGTTTCGCCACCGCCCTGGCAGCCAAGGACGTGCGCCTGGGCACCGACCTGGGGCGGGAATACGGTGTGCCCATGGACCTGGCCAACCTGGTGGATATGCGCCACGTAGAGGCCATGTTCCGGGGCTGGGGACCTGAGGACTCCGACGCGGTTTCCAAGCTGCAGGAAGAGAAGGCAGGCATTCAGCTTCGATTGCCCGAAAATTAGTTGCAGTGGACCAGGGAGGCTCCTGCGCGGGCCTCCCTGTTTGGATTTCCGTATGTACTCCCCGCCCCTCTCTACTCCAAATGCCGTGGGACCTGAACAAGATTCGCCGCCTCTCATGTTGCGGTTACCTGATTTGGAGTAAGAACATGCCCCGACGTTTTGGCTTTGTTTCCGCCGACCAAATTGGCCGTGCCTGCCGGCAGGCACTGATACTGCCTTTACTGCCCGTTCTGGGTCTGCCAGGCTCCGGGAACTCTGCCTCATCCACTGAAAAGCCAGTGGACTGGGGTTATTGGGGCGCGGGCGCGCCCAACAATTGGGGCTCATTGTCTCCAGACTTTGGCCTCTGTGCCGACGGGACCCAACAATCCCCCATCGATCTCACCGGCTACGTGGAAAATGCGTCCGCACCGGCGTTGACGTTCAATTATGGTGGCAACGCCCGGGAGGTGAGCCACAACGGCAAGGTCGCTCACGTGGAATACGGGGAAGGCAACACTCTTACTGTAGGTCAGCGGCGATATGAACTGGCGTCGATGCACATTCACGTGCACGCCGAGCACCAGGTTGATGGGCAGCTTTTTCCCGCTGAGATGCACCTGGTCCACCGGAAGGAAGGTGGCTTTCTGGGTGTGGTGGGGCAGCTTTACAGGCTGGGAGACCCGGACCCTGTTGTCCAGGCCCTGATAGACGCTTACCCCGAACCGGGGCAGGCCAGTCAGTCCGGTTTCACCCTCAATGCCGCCGATTTCCTCCCCGCGGACCGGGGCTACTACCACTATGATGGTTCCCTGACCACCCCGCCCTGCACCGAAGGTGTGGACTGGTACGTGCTGCGGGAGATCAGGACGATTTCGCAGGAACAGGTCAACCGCATAGCCGCCCTGCACAACGGGTTCAACCATCGTCCCATACAGGACAGAAACGGTCGTACCGTGTTCAGTACCGGAGCCCTCCCCTGAGCTTCGGGGCAACGCTTAGGGCCTCGTCCGAGTTGAGGCTGGGTCCGTCTCAGGGATGGAGAAACGAGTCCCAGGACACCCGCCGGCGAAGAATAGGCGGCCTCATAGCAGCGTCAGCATAACAATACCGACCACCACCATTCCCACCGCAAGAAACTTGACCGACAGGGTGCGCCACTGCAGAGGTTCCTCAAGTATCGGCAGCCACCGCGTGCTGCACAGGGTGCTGAAGAGGAACACCGACAGGGGGCGGGTGGCGGTTGCCGTAGCAACGAGGGACACGGGTCCCAGGTTAATGGCCAATACGTTGAGCCAAACTCCCAGGGGCGCCAACGTAAACTCCGCCCCGAACAGGAGAAAGAAAGTCTGCTTGTCCCGCATGGCAAGGAAGAAATCTCCCCAGGCTCCGGGTTTCCAAAGGGTGAGAAATACTAAGCCCATCCCGTAGTTGCGGACCGAATAAACAAACAGCACTGGCAGTTCATTAAGGGACTGCTTTCCCAGGACAATGGCCAAGGCCGTAAGTATGCTGGCCCCGATCAAGATGGGAAGCGCCCAGCTTATTCGAATGGCCAGACCTCCCCTGGTGCCCCACAGAGAAACCAGGAATGCGCCGCCCACAACAACAACAATGCCGGCCCACTGCCCGATTGACAGGGTCTCTCCCAGGAGAAATACCCCCATGAAGGCAACGAATACAGGGAAGGTGTGGATGATGGCGGAGGAACGGGAGGCCTCCTCCATGGTGTAACCCCAGAACATCATCGCCAGTGCGCCGCCCCAGCAAAGGCCCGAAGCAACTGCGTATGCGATTGCGCCCATAGAGGCGTCGGTGGGAATGCCGGTAATCGCGAGGGCGAAAGTGCCGTGGGCCACCAGACAGACGGCCATTCCCGCATAGAGGGAGGGCAGGTTGGGCATGTTGTATGAGGTCAATCGCTTGTCGAGGACGGTTACGAAGCCCATTATGCCGGCGCTGGCCAGGGCTACCCAGAGATAGAGCAGGCTCAACTGTTTTCCCCTTGAAAAGGTTACGCCCGGCGCTCGCCCCAGTGGAGATTACGGCGAGACACCGAGCGTTGAATTTCCCGATGCCCTGGCGCTTAAGCCTGTTCTTCGTCCGGGTGGGTGGATATGAAGCGGGCCGACCTGGCCGGGTCTATGTGAGGAGCGCGTACCTCCACCCCAGCCTGTTCTTCCTGCAGCAGCACGGTTACGCTGCTGTCCCGGTCCTTCCATCCCCGGTTTATCGCCTGCATGGCCACCTGTTCCGCTAACGTGGCCATGGGCATTGGCACGCTGTATTCGCGGGCCAGCTCGGTGGCCAGGGAAATGTCCTTGTGGGCCAACTCCAGGGCGAAACTGGCCGGTTCGAACTCGCCGCGGAACATGGTACGGACCAGGCCTTCGTGCAGGATACGCATCCTGCCCAGGGAACCCCGGCGCATTCCCTCCCAAAGGGCCTCCGGCTCCACGCCAGCCTTGACCCCCAGGGTCAGGCCCTCGGCTATGGCCTGCCGGACGCTGTGGCCCACCATGTTGTGTACCAGCTTGCAGATGGAACCTGCGCCAATCTCCCCGGCATAGAACACCTTGTCGCCGAAGGAATCCAGGACGGGCTTGATGCGCTGGTAGACTTCCGGGTCGCCGCCGACCATTACCGCCAGGTTGCCGCTATAGGCGCCCGTCTTGCCGCCGCTGACGGGGGCATCCAGGACGTGAGCCCCCTTGCGGCGGAATATGGGTTCGATTTCCCGGATGAGGGTGGGCCGGCTGGAGGAAAGGTCAACGTAAACGCACCCTGGCCGGATTCCCTCCAGAACGCCGGAGTCTCCCAGGGCAACCGCCTCCACCTCCTTTGGCCCGGGCAGGGAGGTGAATACTATGTCGCTCAACTCGGCCACCTCAGCCGGGGTGTTGGCCAGACGGGCTCCGCCCTCCAGCAGGGGCAGGGCGGCCTCTTCCCGCAAGTCGTTGACCACCAGGGGATACCCGGCCTTCTGGATGTTGAGGGACATTCCCCCGCCCATGTTGCCCAGTCCGATGAATCCAATAGCTTCCATCTCTGCACCTTCAATTGACCTGGTCAGCAGCGGCAGTACGCTCGCTGCCTGATTTGGCTTGTCCGGCAGGTCAGCAGGGGCATTGTATGGGAGTTAAACCGGGAGGGTCAACGCAGGGAGTGGTGAGGGCCAGCACAAGGATGATAGACCTTGAAGAATTGAGGCCGCCGAAAGTCCGGCGACCCAATGGGGAGGACTCAGATGAGGAACCAAATGTCAGGATAGCAGTCTGATTGCCGCGACGGTGATACCGGCAACGGCTATTATCAAGCCGCCCAATCGGACCATCAGCCTTACTTCCAGGGCATGCAGGTCTGCCTTGGTGGCCATGTCCCTGATATCTGCCTTGGTAGCCGTATCCCGAATATCTGCCTTGGTAGCCATATCCCGGATGTCTTCCCTGGTGGCCATGTCGCGGATGTCTTCCTTGGTGGCCATTGCCCTGGTAACTTCGGCAATATCATCTTTCGTAGCCAGGTTGCCGGCAAATGCCTCCCCTACGGTAGTAATCACAGCCTCGGCCTGGGCCTCGTCGAAGCCGGCTTCCTGTAGCGACTTATAGGCTTTGAGGGTATCAAAGGGTACTGAGGCCATGGTTCTCCTTGGTCTTACCTTGCACCACCCTTATACCACTCGTTTTCATCAGGGTCAATTGACTCGGATTCCTATGTACTTCCTTCCCTTGTAACCCCATAACCCCCCGTGTAGAATTAGCCAGACTTGAAAGCTGAAAGGGGGACGCCCTATGTACGATAAACCCATGCTCAGCCTGGACCAGACCCGCAAGGCCATGGACGCCATGCTGGACAAGGCCACCCAGGAACCCCATCGCCCCGTGGCCATCGCCATAGTGGACGACGGCGGCAACCTGCTCAGCTATGCCAGGATGGACGGCTGCCGCACCAATCCGCAGACCTTCGCCATCCGCAAGGCCTACACCTCCGCCATGTCGGGAGCAGACTCGGCGGTGTACGCCGAACGGCTGCAGAGCCAAGGGCGCTCGGTTTCCGATATGGGGAACCCCAACCTGGTATCGGCCCAGGGTGCAGTCGTGGCCCTGCATCCTGATAGCGGCGCCGTCCTGGGGGCCATTGGTGTCAGCGGCTTGAGTTCCCAGGAAGATGAGGACCTGGCCCGCCTTGGCGTGCAGGCCATGGGCCTGTAGCGAGCCATCCCCGGCAATTTGAACGGACTTTGCGGCCCGAACCAGCGGAGCCGGTGGCCCTGGAAGCCGCCGACCTTGCCCACTTTGTAACGGAGGAACCATGGCCAACCCCCGCGCCGAGTACTCTCCCATCTTTCACCGGCCTCCGCTGAAGCTGCCCGACAACGCCCGGGTGGCGGTGTGGGTGGTCATCAACGTGGAGGAGTGGGACATCAACGAACCCATGGCACGGACCGTGCTGCCCACGCCCCAGGGGGTGGAGGTGATTCCGGACATTCCCAACTTCGGCTGGTTCGACTACGGCCTGCGGGTGGGGTTCTGGCGGATGAAGCGGGCGCTGGACCGACGGGGTATTCGCGCCACTGTCAGCCTGAACGCCTCGGTGTGCAACAGTTACCCCTGTCTGGTGCAGGACTGCCTGGACTCGGGCTGGGAGTTTATGGGGCACAGCTAAATCCAGCGGGTGATCAACCGGGAGCCGGACGAGCGGGACGCCATTCGCCGCACCATAGACACCATCCGGGAGTTCAGCGGGGTTGCTCCCCGGGGCTGGATGGGCCCGGGCCTGGCGGAGACCTTCGATACGCCCGACATCCTGGCGGAAGAGGGCATCGA
>JAJEDS010000217.1 GCA_022821365.1 Dehalococcoidia bacterium
GGGGAGCCTCCGTGTCTCTGTTTCTCTTTGTAAGAAATCTAACCCTCTTCCGCCACCTCCCTCAGGGCGGCAAAGTCCCGGCGATAGGCCTCGGCGAGGGTTCGCCGGTCGGTGGTGTGGAGGACGAACCTGGCTCCTAGACGGACCCAGTGGGCCGACAGGTCGGCAGTCTGGTGGTGGACCAGGGTGGGAATGCCGTGGGCCTCAGAGGTGTCGATAACCTTCTTCACGATTTCCTGGTATTCGGGGCGGTCGTACTGGTCCGGGAAGCCAATGGAGATGCTCATGTCGTTGGGACCGACAAAAATGCCGTCAATCCCCGGCACCTGAAGGATGTCCTCCAGGTTGTTGACCGCTTCCACGCTCTCAATGCCAATGATGGCTACGGTGTTCCGGTTGCGGTTCTCCAGGTAGGCGCGGGTGGCGTCGCTGATGTGCTCCCCCGTTTCCATCAGTTCCCGGACCGCTTCGCCCTTCAGAGGACGCCACTTGGCGGCGCCAATGACCTCCTTCACCTGCTCCACTGACTCGCAGTAGGGCGCCAGGATTCCCTGCGCCCCGGCGTCCAGGGCCATGGTCACATAGTGGGAAGTTGGTATCGGGATGCGCACTATGGGGACGACCGGCGAGTTGGCAAAGGCAGCCAGGTAGTCCGCCATCTCTGCCCTGCTCCGGGGGCCATGCTCAGTGTCGATAACCACGTAGTCCAGCCCGATGCCGCCCAGGGCTTCCACCCAGCGGGGGTTGCGGCCATGGGTAATCATGCTGCCATACACCCTGCCGCCATCGGCCAGGGTAGCCTTCAGTTCTGCTCCGTTCATTGAGTCCTCCGGTTGCACTTGTTAATGCCAGGCGCCGCTCCATTTTCCGCCTGCCCCTGGCCGGCCAAGTATAGCACGGGTACTGTGGCCCAAAGCCTTGATATAATCTATCAACGCTTACCGCCTAGCCTTTGTCCGGGAGTTCGATTGACGCAGCCTCAGTTCATTTCAGCCCAGGACCGGTGGGAACAGGTGGCCCGGCAGTTATCCGGGTCGGCTGAACTGGCCATCGACACCGAGGCCAACAGCATGTACGCCTACCGGGGACGTATCTGCCTTATCCAGATAGCCTCGGCTGAATCCGTGTACCTGTTGGACCCCCTGGCGGTAGCAGACCTCTCACCTCTTGGGAGTATCCTCGCTGACCCCTCCATCAGCAAGATAATGCACGGGTCGGATTACGACCTGCGTTCTTTCCACCGCGAATACGGGTTTGCGGTGAACGGCCTGTTCGACACCGAAACTTCCGCCCGATTCCTGGGAATGGTCAGTCCCAACCTGGCCGCCGTCCTGCAGCACTTCCTGGACGTGGACATACCCAAGAGCCGCCGGCTGCAGCGCTCCAACTGGGCTTTGCGACCTCTTAGCGGCGAGGCTATAGCCTACGCGGCGGCTGACGTACAGCACCTCATTCCCCTGGCCCACAAGCAACGCATGTTGCTGCAGGAGGCGGGCCGACTGGCATGGGTGGAAGAGGAATTCGTCCGCCTGGAAGCGACGGGGCAGGCCGCTGCCGAACTTCCCGCGCCGGACTTTCTCCGGGTAAAGGGAAGCGACCGGCTGAATCCCCAGCAATTGGCGGTCCTCAAGGAACTGTTCGACCTGCGGGAGGCCGAAGCCGAGCGCATCGACCAGCCGCCTTACCGGGTAATGGGCAACGACGTGCTGCTGCATCTGGTGGAGAATCCTTTGACGCCCCTGGACCGCGTTCCGGGCCTGTCGCCCCATTTGGCGCGGAGGCTGGGCGGAAAAATGCGGGCAGGCATCCAGCAGGCGATTCGAGGACCGGGCATCCAGCGCCCGCCGCGGCCCCGCAGGGTACCGCCCAGCCGGGAGGTCCAGGCCCGTCAGCAGAAATTGAAGCAGTGGCGTTCGGACAAGGGCGCCGACCTGGCTCTTGACCCGGCCTTGCTCTGGCCGGCCGCCAGCCTGGACCGGCTGGCCCACAACCCGGATACGTGGGAGTCTGAAGTCGCCGGCGCCCCCGAAATACGGGCCTGGCAGCGGGAGCAGTTCGCCGGGGAACTGGGTACGGTGTTGATGCAAGGGGGTTAGCGGTCCAGCTTGTTTGGTCTGATGGTCAGATGCACGGCTCACTTTGAGCCTGTCCAAGGTGGCCGGAGTCTCTTGCCGAAGCCCGGTTGCGGGCCCGAAAGTTGGTTTGTGGGAAGGAGTTTAGGTTCTCCACTCCGTTCGGAATGACGGTCCTGACGACGGAATGACAGGCTTGGGGAAAGCCACGGGCCCGGCGGCCTCCCGGGCCCTTTATCGTGCAACTTGAGAACTACAGGGCCGCGCGAGCCCACCAATACAATACTACCGGCTGGCGGTCAATAGCTGGCGGCAGAAGGTTGCGGTATCCACCAGGTCCGGAATAACCACGTATTCGTCGACCGTGTGCATCCCATTGGTGGCCATGCCCACTACCACGCTCTGGATTCCCTGCAACCGCATAACGTTGCCGTCGGTGCCGCCGCCCGAAGGCCGTATGTCCGGGGTCAGTCTCAACTCCTCCATGATTCCCCTGGCCATCCGGACCACTGCCTCATCCGGGTCGAGGTTGTACATCCGGAACATCACCTCAAAGGCTTCCTCTATCTGCGCGTCCTGGTACCTTTCCCTGGTCCGACGCAGGGTATCCTGCACCTGCAGTCGCAGCAAATCAAAGGTCTCGGTGTTCCGGCTGCGGAACTCTCCCCCAAAAGTAGCCTCCACTGGCACCGCATTTCGCACGGTCCCGCCGGAAATCAGGCCCACGTTAAAGGTCGTCTCCTCGTCCAGCCTCCCCTGGGGCAGTTCCTGGATCAGTTCCGAAACTATGCGGATGGCGGACAGCCCCTTCTCCGGCTCAACGCCGGCATGGGCGCCCCGGCCGGTAACCTTGACGTCGAAGCTCATGTAGCTGGGGCTGGACCCGGTGATGGTGTTGACCGGGCCATTGCCGTCAAAGACCACGGCTTCCAGGGCGCGGATCATGGAGTAGTCCAGGTTTGAGGCGCCTACCAGCCCGATTTCTTCCCCGCGGGTGAAGACCACCTGCACCGGACGGTGGGGTAGGCCCTCTTCGATTACCGACTCCAGTCCCTCCATAATGGCCGCAACGCCCGCCTTGCAGTCCCCGCCCAGGATGGTATTGCCCTGGGAAACGATCCTGTCCCCCTGGATAACGGGAATTATGCCCCTTCCGGGCTCCACCGTATCCATGTGGGCCGAAAGCAGCAGCGGCAATTCCCCAGGTTCAGAGGCAATGACGTTGCCGTGGGCATCCCGTTCCACGGTCAGGCCCAGGTTCGTCAGCCGGGCGATCAGGTGCTGGGCGACCTCTTCCTCCTCATCTGAGGGACTGTCAATGCTGACCAGTTCGCAGAAAGAGTTGACCAGTCGTTCCTTGTCTATCATTGCCCTTCACCTCGCCTGGAACCCGAATTTGACGCTGGAAAAATTATAACACCCTCCTGTTGCGCCTTATGGCAGTCCTTGAATCCCGATCTCGACTCAACCACCGGGGGTCACGGCGAAAGGGCTATCAGTACCAGTCCCACAACAATCAGTGCGGAACCCAGCAGGCGTCCCCGTCCAAAGGGTTCCTTGAGGATCAACACACCCGCCAGTACGCCCACCACGATGCTCACTTCACGGGCGGGGGCGACATAGCTGACCCGAGAGAGGGAGAAGGCGGTCAAGGCCAGACCGTAAGCGGCAAATACGAGCAGGCCGGCAACCACGATAGGCCAGGCATGGGCCCGCCACTCCCGGAGGACAGGCGCCCACCCATAGTTGCGCAGAATATAGGGCGCCAAACCGACGGCCACGCCCAGGGTCAGCAGGTACATGTAGAGGATGGGCTGAACATGCTGCACACCACGTTTGTCCACCAGGGTATAGACGGTAATGGTCAGCCCGGTCAAGAGGGCGTATCGAATGCCGCCATCTCGAAAAAAGGACAGTGGCGCGGTAAAAATTTCCCGGAAGCGACCCCACCACGAAACCACGTAGATTCCAAAGATAATGGAAACTATGCCCGCTACGGCGGGCAAGGCGATGTGCTCCCCCAGGGTAAGCACCGCCAGGACCGGCACCAGCATGGGGCCAATCCCCCTGGCAATGGGATACACCAGGGAAAGATCCCCCTGCGCATAGCCGCGCCCCAGCAGCACAAAGTAATAGACGTGCACCACTATGGTAGCCAGGATCAGCCAGTAGCCGGGAGTGGTAATGGGATTGAGCCAGAGGAGTACGGCGCCCAGCGGCGCCAGCAGCAAGCTGCCTGCTACCAGGAGGCTCCACACAAACACTTCCTTGTTGTCGGAGCGCTTTAGCAGCAAATTCCAGCCGGCATGGGCTACGGAACCGGTCAGGACCAGGATGAGGGCCAACAAACTCATGGCAAGAGTATATCCCACTTGCAGCGGCGGCCATCGAAGCGCGCGGTAGCAGCGAAAACCCGGCCGAAAACAGCAAAAACCCTGAAAGGACGGCAATCGCCTTTCAGGGTTTGTGGATTTCTAGGTTGGTAGCGCATAGGGGATTCGAACCCCTGATCTCCGCCTTGAGAGGGCGGTGTCCTGGGCCGCTAGACGAATGCGCCACGCCAACTGCTGGATAATCGGCCCTTGTTGCTATCCAGCAAGGTCAATATATCAGAACTGGTATTGTTTGTAAACCAACGGCTTCACTGTAAGTCCGGCACAACCTTAAATCATCCCCTGAAAGGAACACCGCCGTACCACAGTTCGCCCCGCCGAGATGGCCCACGGAAATGTCCGGGTAACAGTCCCCCAGGATGCAGGAGTAAGGATGTTTCTTACCGGCCCGTGATTGCCATAACTGGCACAGAAAAAGGGCCTGTGTTATATTACTTCAGCTACGATATTACTGAATTCGTAACCCTGTGCGACCCAGGCACACAGGAAGGACGGGATGGTCACCACACCCGAAAGAGAACGCAAAGGCGCCGAGGACTCAACCGCCGGAGTGGGCGAAGGTATCGTAATCATAGACTTCGGCTCCCAGTACAGCCACCTTATATCCCGCCGGGCACGTGAGCTTAAAGTCTACTCCGAAGTCGTCCCGGCCTCCGCCAGTTGGGAAAGGGTAACCCAGCGCTTCATACCGAGGGGCGTGATTCTGTCCGGCGGGCCCGCCAGCGTCTACGAACCCGGGGCTCCCCTCATTCCCGACTGGGTATTCAACCGCCAATTGCCGGCGCTGGGCATCTGCTACGGTATGCAGGCCCTGGTGCATCAACTGGGAGGCAAGGTTGCCCCTGGGCAAAAGCGGGAATACGGGTCGGCGGACCTGACCCAGGCGGACGGAATGGCAGACGTCGCGTCCATATTTTCGGGTATGCCCGGCAGTTTCCAGGTGTGGATGAGCCACGGCGACCGGGTGGACACCCTTCCACCGGGATTCTCCCCGGTAGCCTCCACCGGCAACTCTCCCTATGCCGCCATCAGCAATGGCGAGAATATTTTCGGTCTCCAGTTTCATCCGGAAGTGGAGCACACTCCCCTGGGACAGACGGTCCTTGAGAATTTCCTGTACCAGGTATGCCAGTGCCAGGGAACCTGGACGCCCGGGAACTTTGTAGCCGATTCCGTGGCCCGCATCCGGGACCAGGTAGGGGATGGACGGGTAATTTGCGCCCTTTCCGGCGGCGTGGATTCATCAGTGGCGGCGCTGCTGCTGCACGAAGCAATCGGCGATCGCCTCACCTGCATTTTTGTCAACAACGGCCTGCTCCGAAAGGGTGAACCGGAACAGGTGCAGGAGACCTTCCGCAGCAACCTGGGCCTGAACCTGCTTTACGTGGACGCCGCTCAGCGTTTTGTTTCCAGGCTGGAACAGGTAACCGACCCCGAGGCAAAGAGGAAGATCATTGGCGAGGAGTTCATCCGCGTTTTTGAGGAGTCGGCCGTAGAACTGAGCGACACCAGATTCCTGGCCCAGGGTACCCTTTACCCCGACGTGATCGAAAGCGAAACGCCGGAAAATCAGGCCTCCGCCCGCATCAAGTCCCACCACAACGTGGGCGGCCTTCCCGAGCGCATGGACCTGGAACTGGTTGAGCCTTTGCGCTACCTGTACAAGGACGAGGTGCGCGACGTGGGCCTGGAACTGGGCCTGCCCCGGGAAATTGTAATGCGCCAACCCTTCCCCGGCCCCGGGCTGGCCATTCGCAGCATTGGCGAGATTACCGAGGAGCGGTTGGACATTCTCCGGGAGTGCGACTGGATTGTCCTGGATGAGATTGAGCGGGCCGGCCTGTACGAGGAAATCTGGCAGAGTTTTGCGGTGCTCAGCGACAGCCGCACCGTGGGCGTCATGGGAGACTTCCGAACTTATGGCTACGTTTGCGCCATCCGGGCCGTCTCCAGCAGCGACGCCATGACCGCCGACTGGGTGCGCTTGCCCTACGAAGTGCTGGGCCGTATTTCCGGCAGGATTGTCAACGAAGTTCCCGGGGTCAACCGGGTGGTGTATGACATTACCAGCAAACCGCCGGGCACTATCGAGTGGGAATAGACACGCAAGACCTGCCATGAACCACAAGCCTAGCTGCGACTCGCCCAATAACGCCGCCCTGCGCTCCGGCAGGCAGCACAGTGTTCACTTATCTTCCCGCGGAGTCTGTGACCGGTGAAAATTCTGATTGTTGGCTCCGGTGGCAGGGAGCATGCCCTGGCCTGGCGACTGGCGCGCAGCCTCCGGGTGTCGCAGATGTGGGTTGCCGGCGGCAATTCCGGTACCGCAGGACTGGCCACCAATGTAGCCATATCTCCTGAGAACGTGCCGGAAGTGGTGACTTTGGCCAGGGAAATTTCGGCAGACCTGGTTGTGGTGGGACCGGAACAGCCGCTGGTGGAGGGACTGGTTGACTGTTTGGCGGAGGCAGGTATTCCCGCCTTTGGCCCATCTCGGTCTGCTGCCCGAATTGAGGCCAGCAAGAGCTTCGCCCGCCAGGTTATGCGGGACGCCGGCGTTCCAGGGCCGGAATACCGGGTTTTTCACGAACAGTCGGCCGCCGTCGACTTCCTGACGAAGCACGCCTCGCCCGTGGTTATCAAGGCCGACGGGCTGGCCGCGGGCAAGGGTGTAGCTCTTTGCCCCGGTCCGGAAGAGGCAGTCCTGGCAGTAAAGGGGTGCATGGAAGACCGGATTTTCGGCTCAGCGGGCGACTCTGTTGTCGTGGAAGAATGGCTTCACGGACCGGAGGTCAGCGTCTTCACGTTTTCCGACGGGGAGAACCTGTCCGCCCCCGTGGCGGCCTGCGACTACAAGCAAGTGGACGATGGCGACCAGGGGCCCAACACCGGCGGCATGGGGAGCTTTGCTCCGCCGCCTTTCTGGGACCAGGTTCTGGCGGACGAAATTACCCGGACAATACTCAGGCCCACCGTGGAGCGCATGGCAGAGTTGGGCTGCCCCTACCGGGGAATACTCTACGCGGGAATAATGTTAACCGACGACGGTCCCAGGGTGCTAGAGTTCAACTGCCGTTTCGGAGACCCGGAGACCCAGGTGATAATGCCCCTGCTCGAAAGCGACCCGGTGGACGCGATGCTGGCCTCTATCGAGGGCAACCTTTCTCACACCGAGGTGCGCTGGGGGCAGAAGCCCCACGTCGGGGTGGTCCTGGTCTCGGGTGGGTACCCAGGTGCCTATGAGACGGGCAAGGAAATCAGCGGCCTGGACTCGGACTGCGGTCGAGTCGGAGGGAGAGAACTTGAGACCAATAGCCTGGTTTTCCACGCCGGCACGGCCAATGCAAGTGACGGAGACGGAACCAGGGTGGTTACCAGCGGCGGCCGGGTGCTTACCGTAGTGGGCCGCGGGGACACCATAGAAGGGGCCCGGGCCACGGCCTACCGTCGGGTGGAAGCCATCGGGTTTGAAAACGCCAAGTACCGAAGCGATATCGGCGACCTTGCCGTCGGGAGCCGAGGCAGGATATGAGCGCCTCAGGTCTCTCACTGGAGCGGTTCCAGCTGGCCCAGGCCTACCGTGAAACGGCCCAGACCGGGGTCCTGGCCCGCTACTGGAAGCGTCGCTGGCAGCGTAGCGCGGAAATGGCAGGTTGGCTGTCCCAGGAGGAACTGCCTGGGTTGACCGAGCAGCGGGCCCTGGCGCTTTACCGGGCCTCCGGCGGCGGAAAGGCCCGCGAATTTGCCGCCAACGGCCTGACCGACATCGCGGAAACCATAGATTTCCTGCTTTACGATACCATTACCCTGGAAGCCCGCTTCAATGAATGCGTTGCCGAAGGAGGGGCTTACAAGCTGGCCGCCGCGGGCAAGGAGTTCATCTCCTACCTGCTATGCCTGAAACAGCCCACCCTGCTGGCGGTGTGGAACCAGGCCGCTGAGCGGGCCCTGCGCCGCCTGGACCGCTACCCCAGGAGCATGAGCGCCGGCCATTTAGGTTTGCGGTACCTGGACCTGCTGGACGCCACCCACAGGCTGCGCCCCGAATTCGGCCTGGCGGACTTCCGCGAAGTGGACGAGTTCTTTTACTTTGTAACCCGTCGCGGCGCCGCATCGACGGGAGGCGCGGCGTTGGCCGCAGCCGGCAATAATGCCTAGACCCCTGGAGTAATAGTGAGGTAACCATGGCCTGGCGGGACGACCTTTTGACCCTTAGAAACGAAGTAGAGACCGCCCTGGCACGGATACTGGGCGAGCCCGTGGAGGAGTCCTCCGAGGTAGTCCAGGACCGGCAGGAACTTTATGAGTTGGCTACCTCTCTGCAAGTCGCCCAGTTGCTGCTGGACGTCAACGAAGTCGTCTTGAGCGGCACCGGCAGAGTGGAATCCACTTCCCTGATGGAATACTATGATGACGACGATGTCCTCTACACCATGGAAGACCTGGGGGAGGATGACGACGACGAGGAAGAGGGGGACGAGGAAGAACTGGAAGACAACGAGGAACTCCGGTTCTCTCTCTTTTGGGATGACGCCACCGAATGCGCTGTGGACGTGGAACTGGGCAAGTCCAACGGCCGCATTTACATGCTGGTGAACGGCGAAGAGGTACGTCCCCAGCGGGAAGTGCTGGAGACCGCTGTCCTCGACGCCTTCAGGGCCGAAATGAACATGGACGCCCGGTAGAGAGTAACAGCCCGGTAAATCTTGGATGAAAGGAATGAGAAATTGCCACTAGTCGGAGTAGTAATGGGCAGTTCTTCTGACGAACCCGTCGTCAAGGAGACGCTCGAAGTTCTCGAACAGATGCAAGTCGATTATGAAGTACGGGTAATGTCGGCCCACCGCACGCCGGAGCGGGTCCAGGAATATGCCACCACCGCCCGCGATCGGGGCATTGAGGTTTTGATCGCCGCCGCCGGTGGTTCGGCCGCCCTGGGCGGCGTCCTGGCCGCCTGGTGCACCCTGCCGGTGATCGGCATCCCTCTGGCTTCCAGCGAAATGAACGGCTGGGACGCCCTGCTGGCCACGTCCCAGATGCCGCCGGGCATTCCGGTGGCCTGCATGGCCGTTGGCCCCTGGGGCGCGCGCAACGCCGCCTTCTTCGCCGCGGAAATCCTGGGCCTGCGCCACGAGGAAATCCGCGAGGCCTATGAGAACTACCGTCGGCAGTTGAGGGAGCGCTAAGGTTGGTCCCGGCGATTCTTACCGACTTCGACGACACCGCCGCCGTGCAAAACGTGGCGGAGATGCTGCTCCACCAGTTTGGCGATGACACATGGCAGGACGTGCGCGAGCGGTTCCGAGCTGGCGAACTGACGTTGAAGGACTACCAGGAGATCACCTTCAACAACATCCGGGCGGACCAGGATACCATGCGCGCTTTCGTGCAGGAAAACGCCAGCCTGCGGCCCCGCTTCACCGAACTGTGGGAGTTTTGCCAGGAAATCAACAGCCCCATGGCCGTGGTCAGCCTGGGCCTGGACTTCTACATCCGGGCCCTGCTGGAAAAGGAGGGCGCGCCGGACGTGCCTGTCTACTGCGTCAACACGCGGTTCGTAGCTGATGGCATAAACTACTACTACCACCACGCCTATCCCGGCCAGCCGGAAAGAGGCAACTCCAAGGGCTTGGTGGTGGACCGGTACCGGCAGCTGGGCTACCGCGTCATCTACGTCGGCGACGGCCGTTCCGACTTTGAGGCCGCGGAAAGGGCGGACACCGTCTTTGCCCACAGCTTCCTGGCGCAGGAATGCCAGCGGCAGCAGGTCCCCTACCGGCCATTCATCGATTTTGGCGACGTTTTGGAAACTACCAAGGAACTGCTGGGCCTGACTGGGACCTAGTTCCGATTGTAAAGTCCCATCCACCATCAAGGGGGAAGGTCAGGATGGGGGTGGCTGGCCCCCGAGTACCCGGCCTAACCATCTTTCGGAGGAGACCGATTGATTGACCGATATTCCCGACCGGCAATGAAGCAGGTCTGGTCGGACGAGAACAAGTACCGGAAGTGGCTCGACGTTGAACTGGCCGTGGCCGAAGCCTGGACCGAGGAGGGAGTCGTCCCCCTGGAGGACATGGAGCGGCTGCGTCCGGTCCAGTACAACCACCGGCGCATGATGGAACTTTTTGAGACCACCCGCCACGACGTAACCGCCTTCCTGTCGTCCATCACCGAAGGCATCGGCCCGGAGGGACGCTGGCTTCACCTGGGCATGACGTCGTCGGACATGCTGGACACCGCCCAGAGCCTGCAACTGGTGGAGGCGGGACAGTTGCTGCAGCAGGAACTGGCCCTGGCCATCGAGGCGGTGGAACGGCAGGCGGTGGCCCACAAGGACACCATCATGATGGGGCGCACCCACGGCGTCCACGCCGAACCCATGACCTTTGGCCTCAAGCTGGCCCTGTGGCGGGAGGAACTTATCCGCCAGCAGGAACGCCTGGTCGCCGCCTGCGAGAGCATCCGGGTGGGCAAGATATCCGGCGCCGTGGGCACCCACGCCACCATCCCGCCGGCCGTGGAGGAGAAGGTCTGCCAGAGGCTGGGCCTGGAAGCGGCCCCGGTATCCAATCAGGTCATCCAGCGCGACCGCTACGCCCACTTCGTCACCACTCTGGCCTTGATCGCTGCTTCGCTGGAAAAATTCGCCACCGAAGTACGCACTCTCCAGCGCACCGAGTTGCACGAGGTGGAGGAACCCTTCGGCCAGGGCCAGACCGGTTCATCCTCCATGCCCCACAAGCGCAACCCGGAACTGGCCGAGCGCATCTGCGGCCTGGCCCGCCTGATCCGGGGCAACAGCATTACTGCCCTGGAAAATGTGGCCCTGTGGGGCGAGCGGGACATCAGCCACTCGTCGGCCGAGCGCGTCATCCTGCCCGACTGCTGCCTGGCTTTGGACTATATACTGTCCATCTTCACCCGCATCGTGAAGGACCTGCGGGTCAACGCCGACCGCATGTGGGCGAACGTGGAAAGCAGCCGCGGCCTCATCTTCAGCCAGCGGGTCCTGCTGGCCCTGGTGGACCGGGGCATGGCCCGGGAGGATGCCTACAAGGTGTTGCAGCGCAACGCCATGCGCAGCTGGGATATGGGCGAGGACTTCCGCGACCTGCTAAGGACCGATGCCGAAGCCACCCAATGGCTGCCCGGCAATGATTTGGAGGAGTTGTTCGACTACGGGTACTACACCCGGTACGTGGACGACACCTTCCGGCGTATCGGCCTGCTGCCGGCCGAGGTAGCCGTCCAATCTTAACGCGTAACAACATTTCAGGATTAAATTTTAGAAGGGTAAAGACATGCTTATCGAAACGGGACTGCCCAACCAGCTACATCGCGGCAAGGTGCGGGACACCTACGCCATTAACGACAACCTGCTGCTCATGGTCGCCACCGACCGGATCTCCGCCTTCGATGTGGTGCTGCCCACCGGCATTCCGGAAAAGGGCAAGGTTCTGAACCGCATTTCCAGCTTCTGGTTCGACAGGACGGCCCACATCGTCCCCAACCACCTGATAACCCTGGCCGACTCGGCTGACGCGCCGGCCCTGCTGGCCGAAAACCCGGACCTGACCGGCATTTCCGGGGAAATGGCCAGCCAGGCAATGATTGTCAAGCGGGCGGAGCGCATAGACATGGAGTGTATCGTCCGGGGCTACATCACCGGTTCTGCCTGGTCCGAATACCGGAGGCAGGGTACCGTCTCCGGCAAGCCCATGCCCGAGGGCCTGGTAGAGGGCATGACTTTCCCCGAACCCCTGTTCACTCCCACCACCAAGGCCGAAGAGGGCCACGACCAGAACATGTCCGACCAGGAAGTGGAGGACATGGTGGGCGCTGAAATGGCCCAAAAGCTGGCCGATGTCAGCAAGGCCGTCTACCAGTACGCCCATGACTATGCCAGGGAACGGGGAATCATCCTGGCCGACACCAAGATGGAGTTCGGCATGCTGGACGGGGAACTTATTCTCATCGACGAACTGCTGACGCCCGATTCCAGCCGATTCTGGGATATGGAAGGCTATGGCCCCGGCAAGTCTCAGCCCAACTTTGACAAGCAGTTCGTGCGCGATTGGCTGGTGGACCAGGGCTGGGACCAGGAACCGCCGGCCCCCGAACTTCCTGGGGACGTGGTGGCCCGTACTACCGAACGCTACAAGGAAGCCTATCGCAGGCTGACCGGCACCGAACTCTAGCTGCAGCGGCTGGATTCCGGCCGTCGGGAGGTA
>JAJEDS010000334.1 GCA_022821365.1 Dehalococcoidia bacterium
TTTTGACATAGTGGTCGGTCGCAACGAGAAGTACCAGCGCTGGTGCACTCCGGCCTCGCCCCGCCTGGTGACCGTATAGGCAACCAGATTCCCCGCTCCTGAACCAGAGTCTCCAACCTGTCTCCGGGAGGTTGATGGAGATGTCGCTCCAGTCTCCTCAGAACTGGGAGCTTCTGGCGCTGGTCGTTTCCCTCGTCGTCGCCTCCTACCTGGTAGGCAGCTTCTCGCCGGCCTACGTGGTGGTTCGCCGCCGTTTGGGACTGGACATAAGACAGCTGGGCAACGGCAATGCCGGGGCAGAGAACGTATCGCGCGTCGTTGGAATCGGGCCCGCGGTCCTCGTAGCGGCCATAGATATTGCCAAGGGGTTACTGGTGGTTCTTGTCGCACGCTGGTTGTCACCTTCTTCAACAATGGAACATCCATTGGCAGGAGGGTTCTCGGGCGAGGCGTTCCGAAATGGTGTCATCATCGCCGCGGGCGCCGCAGCCGTGGCAGGCCACAGTTGGTCGGTCTATCTGAAGGGGGCTGGGGGTCGCGGCGCTGCCACCGCCGTGGGCGCCCTGTTCGGAATGGTCACAATTCCTGCACTGCTGGTCGCGGCGCCAGCGTTTGTGCTGTTATGCCGCCACCGCAGCACCAAATCGGCGCTGGCTTGCTTTTTCATCGGAACAGTGTTGGTTACTGCACTCATGGGATATCTTAACCTTTTTGGCTACTCGGTGTGGTGGGCTGCCTGTGCCGTTGCCTTGCCGGCGATGGTTGGAGTAATTCATTTTGCCAGCCTGAAAAGGCAAGCGTCTCCCGCTGCGGTTCTGCCCGGCCCATGACCAGCATCACTCTTGCTTTTCCACCCTCAAGGGTCAACCCAAGCCCGAATTGCCCACATTTTGCCAAACGGGTTTCAAGTCCGGGCCGCTTTAAGTTGCCGGCGGCGGGACTTGCCTGCCCCCCGGCGACTGATGCCAGGGCCATTGGCTGATGTGGATCGTTATTTCCCTGGTAACGGCGGCCACGCTGGCCGTTGTCAACCTTGCCGACAAACGCCTCCTGGACCGACACCTTCCCACTCTGGATTGCCTGTACGCCTGGGTCGCCTTTGCCCTGGTCATTTATATCGTAGGGGCAGTCGCCATCTTCGGCGTTCCCACAGACACTTCTGCGCCGTACATTTTGGCAGCGGTGGGCTCGGGGCTAACCCTGGGAATTGGTTACGCGCTGCTCTTTGTGGCCCTGAAGATAGATGAAGCATCCCGGGCAGTTGCCATATCCCAGGTGTATCCCATCGTAGTGGCCCTCCTGGCGGTGCCGTTCCTGGGAGAGCAGCTTAATCCCTTTCAGTGGGCCGCTATATTGCTGGTGGTCCTGGGTACCATCCTGATTTCCCTGCCGGCGTTTCCCGGGGGACTGGTTGCGCCCCGGTTGTCCCGTGGAGTTCCGGCGTCGCTTGCCAGCAGCATGTTCATCGGCGTCGGTATTTTCGCCGCCAAGATAGCCCTTGAGGAGGGATCATTCCTTACGGTCTTCATATACCAGCAGGTGGGTACACTCCTGGCGTTCCTGCCATTTTGCCGGCCGCGAGTTTGTGTGCAACTGGTGCGGGCGATGCACAATCCCAAAACGGTAGCCCTGCTGACGGTGGGTGAGGGCCTGCTGCCCCTGGTGGTTGTTGCTGGGGCCCTGCTTGCGACCAAGCTGGGTCCGGTATCCCTGGTGAGCGCATTCCTGGCTACAACGCCCCTGTTCGTGTTTGTTCTCGCAACCGTGTTGAGCCAAGGGCGCTGGCAACTCATGCAGGAGGCCATCCACAGACAGGCCCTGGTATTGAAACTGGCGGCTATCACGATGATAGTGGCGGGCGTGAGCGCCCTGGGGTTTTTCTGATAAGAGGACCATCGGTAACGGACCCACCGGCCTTGCGACGAGACCAGGCGAAAACGGTCGGCTCTGAAGACTGATGTATTCCGGCGCTGCCCGGATCACTCTGCCGGAAGTTGGTTTGACAGTTTCTTCCTGCTGGCCCACAATCCACGTCAAATTTCCGCGTAGCTATAACTGAACCGGGAGGACTCTATGGGCTGGTCCAGTCACCACAAGAACGGGCTGATCTACTATAACCCCCAACAGAGCTACCGTGGCTACACCCTGGTAGCCACCAACCGGGGTGGCTCCTTTGCTAATCTGATCGACATGGACGGGCGAATCTGCCACCGCTGGTACCACCCGGAGGAGATCGTCTACGGTTACCTGCTGCCTAACGGCCACCTGCTTTTCCGCAGCCGTACTGCCCGCAACGAAAGCGAAGGGCCCCAGTTTGGGGGGCGTTCCCTGTCGTTGATCGAACTGGACTGGGACGGCAACCAGGTCTGGAAGTACAGCAGCCCGGATATGTACTTGCACCATGACTTTGAGCGCCTGCTCAATGGCAACACCCTGGTCCTGCTGTGGGCGCCCGTGCCGTCCGAGCTGGCGGCGGAGGTAAAGGGTGGATATTCAACAGAAGAAGATGAGGAAATGTGGGGCGACGTCGTCCAGGAGATCACTCCCGACGGTGAGGTCGTGTACGAATGGAAGTCGTGGGACTTCCTGAGCGTGGAGGAAGATGTCATCTGCTCCATGGAGGGCCGGCACGAGTGGTCGCACCAGAACGCCTTGAACGTTACTCCGGAAGGCGACCTGCTGGTCAGCTACCGTCAGACCAGCACCGTAGGCATCGTTGATAAGGCCACCGGCGAGTTTCGCTGGAAGTGGGGCCCGGGAGAAGTCAATCACCAGCACCATCCTACCTGGCTGCCAAGCGGCCGGGTTATGATTTTCGACAACGGCTGCCACCGACGGGGCGCCAGCCGCTCCCGCATTATTGAAGTGGACCCGGACACAAACGAGATCGGCTGGGAGTACACCGGCACGCCGGATATATCCTTCTTCAGCTACAACATCAGCAGCGCGGAACGTCAGCCCAATGGCAATACTGTCATCTGCGAGGGGGCGCCGGGCAGAATCTTCGAAGTAACCCAGTCCAGGGAGATAGTCTGGGAATACGTAAATCCCTTCTTCGGCGAATCGGGAGGCGGCTCACCGCAAAATGGGGTATTCCGCGCCCACCGCTACGGTCCCGACCATCCCGCGCTTATTGGCAAAGACCTGGATCCGAACCGCTACGGCAATCTCAACCGTCTCTATGGGACATAGAGGCAGCCCTTGAGTGGCCGGGGCGGAGGAGTAGTTATGCTACAGGTTGACAGGAAGACTAACCCTGAGGGCGGGGCTTCTTGAGACCTGGATTAATGACAGGAGCAGTGAATTATGGGTAAGCTGGATGATAAAGTAGCCTTGATAACCGGCTCGGGCCGCAACATTGGCCGGGCCACAGCCCTCAAGTTTGCCGAAGAGGGAGCCGACATCATAGTCAACGCCCGGAGCAACCGTGAAGAGGCTGAAGCCGTAGCCGAGGAGGTGCGGGCGCTGGGCCGCAGGGCACTGCCCGTCCTGGCTGACGTATCCAACAAAGAGCAAGTTGACAGCATGGTCAATCTGGCCCTGGACGAGTTTGGCCGTATAGATATTCTTCTTAACAATGCCGCTATTCGTCCTCACAAGCCCTTCCTGGACCTGACCCTGGAGGACTGGGAATACGTGCGCGGTGTGGTTCTGGACGGCGCCTTCTACTGCACACACGCGGTGATGCCCTCCATGGTGGAGAACAACTACGGCCGGGTGCTCTTTTTCACGGGAGATGGAGCCTGGGCTGGCGGCGCACAGAGGGGCCACGTATCGGCTGCAAAGATGGGACTGGTGGGCTTTTCGCGAAGCCTGGCCACGGAGTTTGCTCCATACAACGTGCGAGTGAACGTGGTATCTCCCGGCAGCATTGATACCAGCAGAGCCAACCCCGAGTGGTACCCGGGGGCGCGCCCGCCCAACGCCGCTGGTATACCCCTGGGGCGCCAGGGCAAGACCGACGAAATCGCCGCCGCCTGCCTGTTCCTGGTCAGCGACGATGGGGGATTCATAACCGGGCAAACGCTGCACGTAAATGGTGGAGCGGCATTCTTTTAGGCTATTGGGAACCCCTTTCCCCTTCGCTTCTGTAAGAGTGGCATGATTATAAGCCGGGTACAAGTTCTCAATTACGGGTGCCTCCGATACGTTGACGTGCCCCTGGACCGGTTTCACGTTTTTATCGGCCCTAACGCCAGCGGAAAGAGCACACTTATGGACGCCATACAGTTCGTCTCCGATGTAGTGCGGGATGGTGTGGAATTGGCTTGCCGCTCCCGGACAGCCAATTTTGCCGATCTGGTTTGGGGAAGACCCTCAGATCCCAAAGAGCAAAAGTTCGAGATAGCATTGGAATTTGCGCTGCCTGAAGACGTTAGAGCAGTAATGCCAGAAAATCGGCCTTATGCGATTTTTCGTTATGAAATGGTAGTTGCCCCCAACCCTGGAACAGGGAGGATTGAGTTAGCTGAAGAGGCCGGTTCACTCTCGCAGTATTCGAGTCATAAGCACAGGCAATCGAATATGTTCCCTGACCCAGTGGTTTCGGCCAATACCATAATTCAACCTACTGGCAGGGGAAGGCGTACCGTCTTCAGGAAAAATGAAAGCAGGCGCAGCCGTTTCAATGCGGAGACAGTCGAGGATACGGGTAGCGTTAACTGGAATCCTGGTGTGGTGTTAAACCCGGATCGTTCAGCCTTGTCAATTTTGCCCGATTACGACGAGCATTTTCCTGCTTCCACCAGTGTGCAGGTCTTCTTGCGTGACAAGGTTGTTCCCCTTGCACTGAATAGCCAGCAGATGCGTAGGGCTAGTCCTCCAGGACAAGGAGCTGAACTAAGATACGATGGTTCTAATCTCCCTTGGGTTGCAGATGAACTATTGCAGAACGCCCCCCAAAGGGCACAATGGTGGATGGGCCACATGAAGACTGCTCTGGCAAGTCTCCAGTCTGTCAGGGTTGTGGACAGTTCTGACGATCG
>JAJEDS010000243.1 GCA_022821365.1 Dehalococcoidia bacterium
TGCTCATCGTGGGACCTCCGTCTCCAGGTGCCCCCTCATCATACACCCATTCCTTCACGCAACCTGTTTCTCGGACAGACTGCTAGGAATGATAGGCACATAATACTAATAGCAGCAGACTGGAGGAAGAGGCATTGTGGAAACTACAGCCATAACCATTGAAGTGGATGCGGAAGCAGCAAGCGTATATAACGCGGCCAGTCCGGAAGAGCAGAGGAAAATGCAATTGCTGCTTAGTCTCCGCCTGCGCAACCTCACCCTTAAACCACATCGCCCGCTCCGTGAAATAATGGATGAAATGGCTGCGGAAGCGGCGGCAAATGGGCTGACGCCGGAAATCCTGGAGTCGATCTTAAAGGATGAGGCATAACATTGGTGCTTACTCCGTGAATAAACAAATCCCAACGCCTGCGCTATAATTGGTCCAACAGACAGGATAAGGTGATCACCATGGGGACCGTGCCCATAACCATTGAAGTTGACGAAGAGTCGGCAAAAGCATACTCCGCAGGGTCGGAGTTAGAACAGCGAAGAATCAAACTGCTGTTGAACCTGTACCTGAAGAAACTGACCGGCGCTCCCGTCAGACCTCTGGAAGAAGTAATCGAGGACATCAGCGCCAAGGCTGCCGCCCGGGGCCTGACTCCGGAGATTCTGGAGTCCATACTGCGGGATGACTAATGACCTCCGCGCTGTGCTGGATACCAATGTGGTAGTCAGCGCAATGTTGTCCCGCGACTCCGTTCCAGGCCGTGCATTCGTTTACCTTGCCAGGCGTCGTGGGCTGATTGTATCGGAAGCCAGCAAGTCCGAGCTAATCCACGTCATTCTGCGTCCAGATTTCGACCGCTATTTGCGGGAAGAGGATCGAGTGGAGTTCTTCTCTTCGCTGGAAGAGCAATCGCAACTGGTAGAAATTACCCATTCCATCACCGCCTGCCGCGACCCCAGCGACGACAAATTCCTCGAATTGGCCCTCAGCGGCCGCGCCACCCACATCATAACCGGCGACCAGGACCTCCTTGACCTTCACCCCTTCCACGGCATCCCCATCCTCACCCCCGCCGATTTCCTCGCCGCCGTTGACGGCTGAACGGTTTATTACAGGAAATTAGGGACCTCTGAATAAGTCCATTCCCTCGCTCCCATCAGGCGCAAAGCCGAATCTGGGGCTGGTCTTTCCCAACTGGCGCGCAAAGAGCGCCAGGAAAGAACGCATTTCAAATGCGATTGCCTTGATTAGGACAGTTCACATAGTTGACCTGCCTGCTATCAATGAATAAAATACGGATCACCCTGTAATATATCTTTGTCCCATACTCTTTTAGGGAATCACTTAGGAAAGACTAACGAAAAGGTAAACCGGAAGCTCAAAAGGGGGCCTTTTCGTCATTATCGCAGCCGTGACACCCCGGCTTGAGGCAGCTTATCTCACAGAGGATTCTCGCGGTAGTAGGCAACCTCGGATGTATTGGCAATCTACATATCGGAGGAATGACATGCGCAAAGGGACATCCAAGTGGACTAAATCATTAGTTTCTCTAATCCTCATTGGCCTTCTGCTGGCCCTGGTTCAGGCCTGCGGCTCGGCCACCGCCCCGTCGGAAACCCAGTCCCAACCCCAGGCCGCCGCTGAACCCGCGGCCCCCGTCCAGCAGGAACAGCCCCAGCAGCAGGCCCCCGCTCCGGCCGCGGAGCAGGCCCCCGCCCCTACTGCGGTACCCGCCCAGGC
Organism: Dehalococcoidia bacterium; assembly: GCA_022821365.1. Classification (GTDB taxonomy): domain Bacteria; phylum Chloroflexota; class Dehalococcoidia; order Lucifugimonadales; family UBA3495; genus Bin22. Next base: position 1,733 of record JAJEDS010000243.1, read on the forward strand.
CCCGGCCGAGCCGGCGGCGGAGGCAATGGATTCCAGGCGTGGCGGCACTCTCAATCTGCCATCGGTCAGCGCGGTGGAGAACCTCGACCCCCACAAGGGGGGCGGTTGGAACTACTGCGAAGTCTGCTATGGCAGCACCACCGAAAGCCTCGTAATCCTCTTTGAGGAAGAGGGGGCCGAATACGGTGCCCTGGTAGTGCATCCCTACCTGCTGGAGTCCTGGGAACTGGTCGACTCAGTTACTTACGATATGCACCTGTTCCAGGGTGTACACTTCCAGGACCTGCCTCCGGTCAACGGCAGGGAACTGACCGCAGAGGACGTGGTTTGGAGCTTTGAACACCTGCGCCAGCCCGACCCGCTGTACGTCCGGCGCACCCTGCACCAGCCTTTGGACCGGATGGAGGCTGTGGACGAGTACACCGTGCGCATGCATCTGAAGTTCCCCGCCTTCGCCATCATGTGATACATGGGTCTGTCTGACGGCAGCCAGATCATTCCCCGCGAAGTTGAGGAACACGAGGCTTACGACGCCGACAGCACCGTCATCGGCACCGGCCCCTTCATTATGAAGGAGTGGATCGAAGGCACCTCCGTCCACCTGGAGCGCAACCCCAACTATTGGCAGGACGGACAGCCCTACCTCGACGAAGTGAATATGCTCATCATGCCCGACGCCGCCGCTCGCCTGGCCGCCTTCCGCTCCGACCGGGTGCAGCTGCTGGATATGGAGTGGGGCCAGGCCCAGACCATCTGGGGTGACCCCAACTACGTCATCGAACGTTACCCCGGCAACCAGCAGCGTGGTATCGGGTTCCAGCACCGTCGCCCGCCCTTCAATGACCTGCGCATGCGTCAGGCCGCCCGCTACGCCCTGGACCTGCAGGACTTCGTGGAAATCCTGGACGACGGCGAGGGCAAGATCAACACCGGCTACTGGTGGTCCATGACCAACCTTGCCCTGGACCAGAGCTACGTTCCAGAACACAACATCGAAAAGGCCAAGGAACTGATGCTGGAAGCCGGCCATGACCCGGAGGTGGGCGTGGACGTGGTTACCATCTGCCGCGCCGGCGACCCCTACCAGTGCCGCATCCAGGAAATTGTCCAGAACCAACTGGCCCGGGTGGGCATCCGCACCTCCATCGAAACCCTGGAAGTAGGCACCTGGCGCGAACGTGCTTTCACCAAGTACGACTACGACATCTATTCCTACAGCGCCCCGGCCCACGAGATACCCGAGCGCTTCCATAACCTCTATGTCTACGGGCCCTCGGCCAACAACACCATCGGCTCCGCCGACCCGGATCTGGACGCGGCCATCGAGTACGCCGGCGCCAGCACCACCCAGGCGGAATACGAGGACCGGTGGGCCGAGTACCAGAAATTGTTCCTGGACCAGGTGCCCTACGTCTTCCTGGACACCCCGTACCGCTACACCGCCCAGCAGCCCTACCTGAGGGGCTACCGGAACAGCGTGGCCGGCTACAACCGGTTCCAGTGGATCTCCGACTTCTGGTTCGACAAGTAAGATGCTCTGTCCCTTCCCTCTTGACGGGGGAAGGCCGGGATGGGGGTGAGGTTAGTCCCTCACCCCTGAACGGGGAAAGGCCAGGGTGTATTCCTATCCCCGAAATTATCCCTTCGGTGGAGCGTTGCCAAATCTTCCGGTCCGGCGGTGGCTGCCGGCCAGTCTGTGGTTGAAGGATAACCTATGGCAAAATTCGTCGCCCGGCGCATGATCTATCTCATCCCCACGCTGATCGGCATCTCGCTGATCATCTTCGTGCTGATGCGGGTCGTTCCCGGCGACGTGGCCGCCATCATGCTGGGCGACTACGCCAACCCCAGGGACGTTAAGGAACTGACCGAAACCCTGGGCCTCGACAAGCCCGTTATCGTCCAGTACGTGGACTGGATGTGGGGCCTGCTCCGGGGCAACCCCGGCGTTTCCCTCTACAACGGCAAACCCGTCCTCGACGAACTGCTCCGCGCCGTCCCCGTCAGCTTCGAACTCGCCATCCTGGGCGTGCTCTTCTCCATCGCTCTCGGCATGCCCCTCGGCCTCATCTCCGCCGTCAAGCACGACACCGGCGCCGACCAGCTCAGCCGCCTCGTCTCCGTCCTCGGCATCTCCATCCCCAACTTCTGGCTCGCCATCCTCATGCTCACCTTCCTGGCCCTCTGGTTCAACTGGAACCCGCCCGTCTACTACAAGAGCCTCTTCGAGTCTCCCCTGGAGAACCTCCAGCAGATGCTCATTCCCATGGTTACCCTCGGCATGTTCCAGATGGCCCTGGTCGCCCGCATGACCCGCTCCAGCCTCCTGGAGGTCCTCCGCCAGGACTACATCCGCACCGCCCGCTCCAAGGGCCTGTCCGAACAGATGGTCATCTACCGCCACGCCCTGAAGAACGCCCTCATCCCCGTGGTTACCGTGGTCGGCCTCAACTTCGGCGTCCTCCTCGGCGGCATCGTCGTCATCGAGCAGATCACCGGCGTCCCCGGCGTGGGCCGTCTCACCCTCCACGCCATCGATCGCCGCGACTTCGCCCAGATCCAGATCAACGTCCTCTTCTTCGGCGCCGTCTACGCTTTCAGCAACCTGGTCGTCGACATAATCTACGGCTACCTCGACCCCCGCATCCGCCAGTCATAGGCAGCCAACACCCGGGCAATCACTCAGGAAGTGCTTACCGAATGAACGTAACAGGGGTTACCAGTCCCGAGGCCCAACTCTCCCCGGGACGGCACATCGGCATCGCGGCAAAGGCATGGAACCTGGCCCGCGGCAACGCCCTGGGCGCCATGGGCGCCGCCATCTTCGTCCTGATGCTCGTCATGGCCATCTTCAGTCCCATCCTGGCCACCCACCCGCCCAACGAACAGAACGCCGATGACCGCCTCCTGCCCCCCAGCGCCAGCCACTGGATGGGCACCGACGAGGCCGGCCGCGATGTCTGGAGCCGCGTGGTCTACGGCGCCCGCGTCTCTCTCTACGTCGGCGTCGTCGGCGTCGTCCTCGCCACCCTGCTGGGCACCGTCGTGGGCATCGCCTCCGCCTACCTCGGCGGCCGCTCCGACGTCATCATCCAGCGCATCGTCGAGGTCTTCCTCGCCTTCCCCACCCTCATCCTTGCCCTGGTCATCATGGCCATGCTCGGCTCCAGCGTCACCAACCTCATCTTCGCCGTGGTCTCGCCTTCTCCTGGCGCTTCTCCCGCGTCGTCCGCGGCAGCGCCCTGGCCGTCAAGGAGGAACCCTACGTCGACGCCGCCCGCGCCATCGGCGCCAGCCACCTGCGCATTATGGCCCGCCACCTCTTCCCCAACGTCCTGGCCCCCATAATCGTGCTCGCCTCCACCAACTTGGGTATAATAATCTTCATCGAGGCGTCCCTCAGCTTCCTGGGCTTCGGCACCCCGCCGCCCACCCCCTCCTGGGGCCGGATGCTCAGCGGCACCTCCAGCGGCTACTTCCAGATAGCCTGGTGGATGGCCTTCTTCCCCGGGCTGGTTCTCTCCTTCGCCATCCTGGGAGTCAACGCCCTGGGCGACGCCTTGCGCGATATACTCGACCCCCGCCTCCGCGGCCGCTAATCAGGGGTCGGAGGTGAAGGCAACCGTAGGGGCAGACATGTGTGTCTGCCCTGCTCAAGAGTCCCTTCCCCTCGATGGGGCAAGGTCAGGACGGGGTTGATGGAGGGGTCGGAGGTGAAGGCAACCGTAGGGGCAGACCTGTGTGTCTGCCCTGCTCAAGAGTCCCCTTCCCCCTCGATGGGGCGAGGCTGGGGTGGGGGTGAAAAGGCAGTGTGGCAGCCCCTGTGTCTGGCAAATCAACACTTTAAAGATAGTCTCTAAACGCGTACCTCTAATCAGGAAACAATGAACATGACCAGGCTCTCCCTGACTTCAATAGCCATCGCCCTGCTGCTGCTAACCCTCGCCGCCTGCGCCGGAAGCTCCGGCGGCGGCCAGGATTCCGGCGGCGCCCCCGCCCAGACCGTGGCCCCCACTCCCACGCCCATGGGCACCCTCACCGTTCCCCCCGGCGCCACCGTGGAACTCACCGTCGACGGCCCCGTGCCTCAGGAGGTCACCGTCAAGGCCGGTACCCCGGTCCTCTTCATCCTCCGGGACGACGAATACGGCCAGAGCACCGTCAAGTTCGACCGGGTCAACGACATCAATGTGGGCACCATGCTCTGGCTCCTCCCCGGCGAGTCCCGCGTCTTCACCCGCCTCAACGACAAGCCCCCCGGCAGCTACACCTACGAAATGCTGACCCGCCCCCAAAACAAGGGCACCATAATAGTGGAATAGCGGGGGCAGCCCGCCCCGCCTGCCCCGCGACGCCGGTACAGGACCCCAGCGCACCAACCCACTGACACTTGCCGGAAGACACGCCAAGACCCCTTTGTTATACTCTCGCCTACAGTCAACAACCAGGCGGGACGGAACATGACCACCCCCAAGCAAATGGAACCCAACGTAAACATTGCCCTGGGCAATTTGCTGGACGCAATGATGCCCACCTGCACCGTCCTTGCCGAGCACACCAACACCTTCCCCGAACACCCCGGTCGCCATGCCGACGTTCTGGTTACCGCCTCCGGTCGTTCTCCCGTCACCGTCGAGGCCGAATTCGAGCCCGCCCCCGAAGCCGAGGATGATGCCCGAGAAAGGCTGGGATTGAAGGTAAACGGAGAAGTTCGCACTGTTGAAGCCTCCGTGGCCGTCCGCTATCCGCTGACGCTGGAAACGGCCGGCAACCTTCAACAAGAACTGCCCAAAGTAACCCTTTCCTACTGCGTCCTCTACGAAGACGGCTCCCGTTTCCCCGAAGCCGGCTGGCTTCAGGGATCAGTAACCGACCTTGCAGACCTGGTTCGCTTGGTATCCGTTCCCCAAAAGGAAGTGGACCAGGCCGCCGACATCCTTGAAAAAGGAATCGAGGAGGCGGCCAAGGTCATGGACAAGATGGCCGAATCTCGCCCTGCCATCTCCCGTGACATTGCCGGTTTGCTGGGGATGATTGACGTGCCCCAGACCCGCCGCATGGCCTGCGCCATCCTGGCCAATGCCCTCGTCTTTCACGAACGCATCGCCGGTATGCATGATGATGTAACCACCCTGCTGAAGCTGAGCAGCAATCCCTCTGTTGCCCTTCAGGATGCCTTCATCGACGCCTGGACCACTGTCCTCGACATTGATTACTACCCCATCTTCTCCATTGCCAAGGACATTCTCACCAACTTGCAGTCAGCGGACGCCGCCGCGATCATGCAGGCGCTGCTGCCCACCGCCCGTCAAGTCAATGCCACTGGCGTGGATAACGCTCACGACCTTACCGGCCGCATCTTCCAGCGCCTTATCGCCGACCGCAAATACCTTGCTACCTTCTATACCCGCCCTGCCTCCGCCGCCCTCTTGGCTCGCCTGGCCGTAGCCAAGCTGGAAGACGTGGACTGGGGCGACGCCGAAGCTCTGGGCAAGCTCCGTGTCGGCGATTTCGCTTGCGGTACCGGCGCTCTCCTCTCGGCGGTTTACGACCAGATTGCCGCCCGCCACGAACGGGCCGGTGGCGATGTCGCCAAACTGCACCCCGTCATGATGGAAGAAGTTCTCTACGGTTGCGACGTAATGCCTTCCGCCGTCCACATCACCGGTTCCACCCTCTCCGGCGCCCACCCCAACGTCGATTATGGTCGGTCCCGCCTCTACACCATGTCTTACGGTCGCCAGTCCGACGGCACCGTCAAGATTGGCTCCCTGGAACTCCTGCAGGACTCCCAGGTGCAGACCCTCTTCAACACCAGCGACCCCGCCCTCCAGACCGGCAGCGCCGGCGAACAGACCGCCGCCCAGGTCAACGTGGACATACCCGATGGTTCCTTTGACTTGGTGATAATGAATCCGCCGTTTACGCGCGCCGGTTCCGATTGGGAAGGCAGCGACAGGGAAAGCGATTCCGTTAAGCAATTTCGAGGATTGAGCACGGACCAAAAAACACAAAAGGAAATGGCTACGAGGGAGAAAGTCGTAAGTAAAGACACTTGTGCTCACGGCTATGCTGGTATTGCTTCCACTTTTGCTGCTCTGGCACACCGCAAGCTCAAGGCTGGTGGCGTACTGGCTTTGGTTCTCCCGCTGTCCACAGCTGCCGGTATGTCTTGGCAGATGTTTCGGGAGATGCTGGCAACAAAATATGATGACTTGGAGGTAGTAAGCATCGCCGCCAACGGAAAGGAAATGTCCTTTTCATCGGACACTGGTATGGCCGAATGCTTGGTAGTCGCTCGCAAACTAAATGAAAGAGAATCGCCCAGCAATAGGGCTACTCTCGTTTCCCTAATCCGACGCCCACAGGGCTTCGCTCATGCTTCGGAAATTTCAAGAATCATTAAGATTCCAAGTTTTCTCTGGAACATTGAAGACGGGCCATACGATGGCACACGGCTATTGGTGGGTGAAGAGTTGGTAGGCAAGGCTTTGTCAGTACCTTACTCACCATCGGGGGAGTCTTGGTCAGGCGCACGTATTGCGGATTATTCTCTGGCCCAAACCGCCTACGCACTAGCCGACTCTAGACTTTGGTTGCCCGGAACTTCGGAGAGTGTTGAGTTGCGGACTGTAGCCCTTAATATTACTGGTAGCCGAGGCCTCTATGACATGAACATTGCGGGAAAGTCTTCGTCAGCTCCTTTTGAGAGAATAGAGAGCAGTCCCACAGCTACTTACCCTGCTTTGTGGAACCACAACGCCCGAAATGAAACGAAGGTAGTATGTGATCCCGATATTGCTTTGCGAGTTAAACCTGGAGCGCAGGCAAAGGCCGCCGAAGTTTGGGCAACTGCCAGTAGGCTCCACATAAATAGAGATTTCACTTTTGGTTCGCAACCCCTAGCGGTGGCCTTTACCAATTATGACACTATAGGTGGTAGAGTGTGGCCTAACATTTCTTTTGGTGACGAAAAGAAAGATTATGTCTTTGCTTTGTGGGGGAACAGCACGTTGGGTTTATTGCTTTGGTGGTGGCATTCCAACCGACAGCAATCTAGCAAGGCTGCAATGACGGTCACTGCCATCGAAACCCTCCCCGTACTCGACTTTCGCACCCTTACCGCCGAGCAGCTAACCAAGGCCGAAGAAATCTTCAATGAATTCCGCGATAAGGAACTTATGCCCTCCTACATCGCCGACGCCGACCCCAACCGCGCCCTCCTCGACCGCCGCGTCATCTGCGACCTCCTCGGCTTCGACGAAACCATTTACCAGGGCGTCCGCCGCCTGGCCCAGAAATGGTGCGCCGAATGTTGATGTTCTACGATTAAGTCACCAGCTAACTGGTCAGCGAAAATGTCACCCTTATGAAGGAAGTGACATTGAAACAGCGAGAACAGGCAAGAATTCAGGTACTCAACACCGTGCTGGAACACCACCTTTCCATCGCT
>JAJEDS010000253.1 GCA_022821365.1 Dehalococcoidia bacterium
TGCTCACTTCCTCCGGGGCCTCCTTCAGGTTGTAGTGGACCAGCACCCCGTCGGGCGGGTTCTCCCCGGCGTCCCACACCTTGCGCACGACCTCGCCGTTCTTGCCCAGGGACTCGCTGTAGGTAACGTCGGCGCCCAGCCCGGCGCGGTAGCTCTTCCCGGTGGCGGGCTTGCGGTCGCGGAAAGGGGAGCGGACCCGGTAGGTGTCCCGGGGCTGCAGCAGGCGGCAGGACGCATCGCCCAGGGACGGTTCAAGCTGGCGAAGCTGGGTCAGGTCGTCCAGTATCCAGAAGGCCCGCCCGTGGGTGGCGGCCACCAGGTTGTCCTCCTTGACCTGCAGGTCGTACACCGGCGCCACCGGCAGGTTGGCCCGCAGCGTCTGCCAGGTATCGCCCTGGTCGAAGGACACGTATGCCCCCGTCTCGGTGCCGCAGTACAGCAGGCCCGGCCGGACCGGGTCCTCCCGCACCACCCGGGTATAGTCGTCGTCTGGCAGGCCGCCGGTTATCTGCGTCCAGGTCTGGCCGTAGTCGGTAGTGCGGTATAGCAGGGGACGGGTGTCGTCCAGCTTGTAGCGGGTGGCCGCAATGTAGGCGGTGGCCGGGTCGTGGGGAGAGACCTCGATCATACAGATGAGTGTCCACTCCGGCAGGTCCGGCGGCGTTACCGCATCCCAAGTTTCCCCGCCGTCCCGGGACAGGTGGACCAGGCCGTCGTCGGAACCCGCCCAGAACACCCCCTGCTGGTGGGGCGACTCCACCAAGGCGAAGATGGTAGCGTAGATTTCCGCGCCGGACGTATCCTTGGTAATTGGGCCGCCCGACGGTTCCAGGGTGGACGGGTCGTGGCGGGTCAGGTCGGGGCTGATGGCCTCCCAGCTTCCGCCCAGGTCGGTGGAGCGGAACACCAGGTTGCCAGCCACGTACAGCGTCTGCGGGTCGTGGGGCGAAAACATTATGGGATAAGTCCACTGGAACCGGTACTTCATATCCCTGGCGCCCCAGCCGGAGTACAGTTCCGGCCAGACGGTGATAATGCGCACCTGGCCGGTTGCGTGGTCGTAATGCAGCATATTGCCGCCGCCTCCGGCGGAACTGCCGATGGCCCCGGAAATGACCGTGTCGGGATCGTCGGGGTGCAGGGCGATGTGGCCGCTCTCCGAATTGCCCACCACGTAGCAGTCGCCCCAGGGGATGGCCCCCTTGTGGGTGCGGGACGGCACGCTGATGGCCGTGTTGTCCTGCTGGGTGCCGTACACCCGGTGGGGGAAGCGGTTGTCGGTGGTCAGGTGGTAGAACTGGCCGGTAAGCTGGTTATAGATGGTGGACCAGCTTTCCCCGCCGTTGAAGCTGACGCAGGCCCCGCCGTCGTTGCCCTCGATCATCCGCAGGGGATTTTTGGGGTCGATCCACAGGTCGTGGTCGTCGCCGTGGGGCGTGGTTACGCGGTTGAAGTTGCGGCCGCCGTCGATGGACTTCCAGCACTGGTAGTTGAGTATCCACACCGTATCCGCGTCCTGGGGATCGGCGAAGACGTGCTGGTAATACCAGGGGCGGCCCTGCAGGTCCCGGTTGTCGCTGACCAGTTCCCAGGTATCGCCGCCGTTGTCGGAGCGGTACAGGCCGCAGTCCTCGGCCTCAATGGTGGCCCACACCCGCCCGGACTTGGCCGGGGACACGGCCACACCGATGCGTCCCTTGAGCCCTCCGGGCAGCCCGGGGTTGTCGGTAATCTCGGTCCAGGTGTCGCCGCCGTCCACCGACTTGAAGATGCCGCTGCCCTCGCCGCCGCTGATCAGGCTCCAGGGTGTTCGCCGGGTCTCCCAGATGGCGGCGTACAGGATGCGGGGGTTGTTGGGGTCCAGGGACAGGTCCGCCACCCCGGCGTTTTCGCTGCGGAACAGCACCCGCTCCCAGTTCTTGCCGCCGTCCCTGGAGCGGAAGACGCCCCGCTCGTCGTTGGGGCCGTAGGCGTGGCCCAGGGCCGCCACGTACACCACGTCCGGGTCGGTGGGATGCACCCGCACCCGGGAGATGTGGCGGGTGTCCGACAGGCCCATATTGGCCCAGGTCTGGCCGCCGTCGGTGGACTTGTACACGCCGTCCCCGTAGGTAACGTCCCCGCGAATGCAGGACTCGCCCATACCGGCGTAGACGACGTTGGGGTCGGACGCGGCGACGGCGATGGCCCCCACCGATGCGGTGTTGAAGTAGCCGTCGGAAACGTTGTCCCAGTAGGTGCCGCCGTCGGTGGTCTTCCACACCCCGCCGGCGCAGGCCCCGAAGTAGAAGACCATCGGATTGACCGGGTCCCCGGCCACCGCCACCACCCGGCCTCCCCGGGGCGGGCCGATGCACCGCCACCGGACCGCGCCCAGCAGTTCCGGGGGCATTGAAGGGGTTATGCCGGGGGCTTTCTGCGGTTCGGTAGTGGTCATTGCAACACCTTCCCGTTCAAGGTATGCGCCCGCCGTGGTCGGGGCGGGCTGGATTAGCTGCTCTTTGTCGGAACTGCCACCAGTGCCAAGGCTTCAGGCCCTGGGCATCGTCTGGGGCATTCTCCGCGGCGGGGCCGGCAATTCCTGCAGGCTGGACAGGTCCAGGGGCGGCAGGTCCACCTGGACGAAGTTGTGTACCCCGTTAGCCAGTTCCGTGTACCGTTCGAACCAGGCCGCCAGCCGCCGCTGCCATGCCGCCAGGCCGCCGCTGGCGTGAAGCTCGAAGACCGCCTCCCGCCCGTCCAGGCCCGATGACACCTGGTCCCATGCCAGTTGCAGCAGTGCCGCCCGCTGCATTGCGGTGTAGCCGCCCCCGCCAAAGGCATCCTCCAGCTCGGCGGCCATCTCGGGGTCCGCAAAGTCGGTGTCCGCCGGGGCGTTGACCAGGGACGAACCGGGCAGCGCGCGCAGGATTTCGCCCATTCGCTGCCGCACCCGCAGGGTGTTTATGCCTGCGGACGCCACGTGAAGCTGGTTGGGCAGGGCGTGGCCGCCGGCCGTGGTCTCCGGTTCCAGTTCCGCCGCCGCCATACAGGTGCGGGTGGTCTGTACGTTGACGGTCAGCTCCACCAGTTGCTCCGTGGTCTGGGGAGTATCCTTCAGTCCCATCACCTCGGCCAGGGCCAGGGCAATGGACAGGGTCAGTTCCGCCTTGGCCAGCCACCCGTAGCTGTGGTGCCACAGTAGCCAGGACACCAGCGAATGGCGGGTGTTGCGGTTGATGGGTTCCGCGGTAAACACCCGCTCCCGGGGAATGAAAACATCCTCCAGCCACACCATTGAGTCCAGTTCGTCAAACCGGCTGCTTAGGGGCGACAGGAAGGGATTGACGTGCCTGGCCGCGATACGCCGGGACACCACCCGCAGGCCGGGGGCGTTCACCGGCACGATGAACCACAGGTGCCGCCCGCTGTCCGGCGGCAGTTCCGTCCTGCTGGTGATGAGCAGGTCCTCGGCGAAGGGCGTGCTGGTGTGCATCTGCACCTTGCCGGATATGACCACGCCCTCGTCCGTTTCGCTCACCAGCTTCAGTGCCGCCCGGTCATTCTCGTTCTCCCTCAGCCGGGTGCCGATGAGCGGCCCGCCCCCGGCGAAGGTGAGAAACCGGCCGGTCTCGGCCAGGTAGTCCCGGTAGGCCTCGGCCGCCGCAATCTCTTCGGCGGAGTGGCCCAGCCGCTTCAGGACGTTCAGCATTCCCAGGGCGATCAGCGCGCCGTAGCCCGGGGTGTGGGTCATGTTGCCGCCGGTCAGGTAGTGGACCGCGCTGATGGCCTTGCCCAGCCGCCGTAGGTCGTCGGATGTCCTGGGCGGGGTAAGGGCCAGGGGTTGGCGCTGACCCTGGTGATCGGGCGGCGTAAGCAGGGTATCCTGCCAGGCCGGGTCGAAGTGGCGGTCGTACCAGGCCACGTACTCGTTGACCATGGCGGCCGTGGCCGGGTGGGTGGTAACGTCTTCCACCGGGCCTTCGCCCACCACCCATACGTTGCGCCCGTCGCGCAGGCTTTCCCTGTAATCAGCCCCTGTCCTCATGCTTCACTGTCCCCGGGATGACCGGATGATTATCACTATTTTACCTTTAGGACTGGCGGTGGGTCGCCGCAATGCCCTGACTACAACCCAACTACCCGCACCCGGTTGTTGTGGGTGTCGGCGATGTACAGGTCGCCGTCGGCGCTGATGCCGCAGCCGTGGGCCCGGGACAATCCGGCCTCCACGGCCGGGCCTCTGTCACCGTCGCCGCCCTCCCGTCCTCCGGCGATGGTGGTAACTATGCCGGTGCCGGGGTCAATGCGCCGCACGGCGAAGTTCTCCGTGTCCACGACGATAATGTTGTCTTCCAGGTCGCAGCGCATGGCCTTGGGCGCGCCCCAGGTGGCCGCCAGGGCCGGTCCGCCGTCGCCGCTGTAGCCGAAGACCGACTCCGCCCCGGCGATGGTGGTCATGATGCCGTCGGGGCTTATGCGGCGGACGCCGTTCCCTTCCCGCTCGGCCACGTACACGTTGCCCTGGCGGTCCATGCAGACGGCGCGGGGGCCCATCAGGCTGGCCTCCGCCGCCGGCTTGCCGTCGCCGTCGCGGGACTTCTCGCCCGTGCCCGCAAAGGTGGTGATGATTCCGCTGGCCAGGTCCACCCGCCGGATGCGCTGGTCCTGGATATCGGCGATCAGCAGCCCGCCCCTGCCGTCCAGGAACAGGTCGTTGGGTTCCCTGAGCATGGCCTCGTTGCCCGGGCCGCCGTCGCCGCTGTAACCGAACTCGCCGGTGCCGGCTACGGTGGAAACAATACCGGTGCCGGCGTCAATCCTCCGCACTGCCGGGTCGAAGCGCTGGGCGAAGTAAATGTCGCCGTTGCCATCTATGGCCAGGCCGTAGGGCTCGTTGATGACGGCGTCCAAGGCCGGCCCGCCGTCGCCCGAATAGCCCGGTTCGCCGTTGCCGCACACCCGGGTAATGATGCCCGTCTGCGCGTCCATCCGGCGGATGAGATGCTGCCGTCCCATGCAGACGACCATGTTGCCCTGGGGGTCAAACTCGCAGGCGTAGGGAAGCTGGCAGGCCGCCTCCAGGGCGGGACCGCCGTCTCCATCCCACCCGTCTTCCCCATTCCCCAATACCGTCTGGATAATGCCTTTCCGGGCCAGCATGGAAGCCCTCCCATTTTTGGAATTGCCCCATTATGACACAACATTCCCTGCGGGAGACCAGTTTCCGCTGCGTTTGCCCCGCTCCCCTGCCCATTGCCCCTTGAATACTGGCCGGCTATGTAGCATATTTGTTGCGCCGGCCACCTCTGCGCCGGATTCAGCGGACCTGGATTAACCTGCCGCCAACGCAGGGAAGGAGAGACTACCATGACCCACTACATGTACATAGCCATCCAGGAAGACGACAAGATTGCCACCTTCACTGTTGACCCGGACACCGGGGCCCTGTCCCACCAGAGGGACCTGGCCGTTTCCGGTGGTCCCTTCACCATGGCCGTCAGCCCCGACGGGGCCAACCTGTACGTAGGCTGTCGGGAAGACCCCCAGCTGATCAGCTACGCTATCAACCAGGCCAACGGCGACCTGACTCGCACCGGGCAGGTAGCCCTGGAGTTCAATCCCACCTATATCAACACCGACCGGAAGGGCGGCTACGTCCTCTCCGCCTACTACCAGGGGGCGCACGTGGGCGTTCACCCCATCGGCGACGACGGTTCGGTGGGCGGCGACCCCGTGGTCTGGATTGAGACGGCCACCGGCGCCCACTGCATGCAGACCGACCCCACCAACACCTACGCCTTCGTTCCACACATAGCGGGCAACGGCCCCAACCGTATCTACCAGTACCGGTTCGACGAGAATACAGGCCAGATCGAACCCAACTCCCCGGCCCAGGTGGAACCCGACGGCTTCCACGGCCCCCGGCACTTTTGCTTCCACCCCTCCCTGGATGTCCTGTACTTCTCCAACGAACAGGGCAGCAGCGTGGGAGCCTACCGGCTGGATGCCGCCAGCGGCGCCCTGACCCAGTTCCAGACGGTCCCCACCATCCCCGAAGACTTCACCGAGCGGAACACCTGTTCCCAGATCCAGGTAACCGGATCAGGCAAGTTCCTGTACGCCCCCAACCGGGGCCACAACACCATCGCCTGCTTCACCGTGGACGCGGCCTCGGGAGAGTTGAGCGATAACGGTAGGGTGGAAGCCGAAGCCGTCCCCAACGCCCTGGCCGTGGGGCCCGGCGAGAAGTTCCTCTACTCCGCCGGGGTGGAATCGGGGAACCTGGCCACCTTCGCCATTGACGGAGACACCGGCCAGCTGAGCCGGGCGGCCACCACGCCCCTGGGCAACCGTCCCGCCTGGATATCCCAGGTGGAACTGCCGTAAGAGAATCCCCGCAAGCCTGTGTCTTTGCGTAGGGGCATCAGGGCTATCACCTTTCAGGGGTGCCCTTAACCGCAGAGACGCAGAGTACGCTGAGATGCGAAGAGAATCTCTGCGTACTCTGCGTCTCTGTGGTGAAAGTAACCCTTGTAATGTGATTACCCTGGATATCCCAGGCTATCACCTTGCAGTAACGCTGCCCTGACAAACTGAATAGGAGAAACTCATGCCGGAAATTGAAGAGAAGCTGAATGAAATGGGCTACCAGCTTACCGAACCCCGCCGCTCCGCCGTGGGCAACTTCGTCCCGGCCGTGCGGACGGGCAACCTGGTCTACACGGCGGGGACCGGCCCTGGCCTGCCCGACGGGGGCCTGCTCCATGTGGGAAAACTGGGCGCGGAAATTTCCATCGAACAGGGCTACGACTGCGCCCGGCTGACCATGCTGAACCTGCTGTCCAACCTGAAGGGGGAGATTGGCGACCTGGACAAGGTGAAGCGGGTGGTCAAGCTGTTGTGCATGGTCAACGCCGCGCCGGAGTTTACCCAGACCCCCCAGGTGGCCAATGGCGCCTCCGACCTGCTGGTCAGCCTGTTCGGGGAAAAGGGCCGCCACGCCCGCTCCGCTGTGGGCATGAGCACCCTTCCGGGCAATATGCCCATAGAGATTGAGATGATCGTGGAAGTGGAAGACTAGACCAGGGCCGGGGCGAAATGCACGTTTCGCCAAACCTTGCCGCCCTTCGCCTCGTGCGTAGTGGCGATTCGCGAATCGCCCCAACGCCGGTGGTCATTAGACAGCCTGACTGCCCCCTACACCGGCGGCCTGAGTTCGTGCCACCCGGCGTGCTGCTGGTAGGTGTAGGCCGCCTGGATGACGCCGGGTTCGTCGAAGGGCTTGCCGGCGATCTGCATACCAATGGGCAGCCCGTTCTCGGTGAAGCCGCAGGGTATGGAAATGGCGGGCAGTCCCGTTACGTTGAAGGGAGCGGTGAAGCTCTTGCCCCGCACCGTGAAGGTGGGGTCGTAGCCTTCAAAGGCCGCCGCCGGCTGGGTCATGGTGGGCGTTACCAGGAAGTCCACCGTCTTCATCACCCGGGCGAAATCGCGCCGCGCCCACGTCCGCACCCGCTGCGCCTGCAGGTAGTCCGACGCGCTCATCAGGCCGCCGATGCGGAACCTGCCGCGGACAATCTCGCCGAACTCCTGGGGCCGGGTCTTCAGGTTGGGTTCATGGTAGGCGAAGGCCTCGCTGACCATGATCACCGAATTGGCGGCCCGCACGTGCTCCAGGCTGGGAATGGTTACCTCCTCCACGTGGGCGCCCAGTTCTTCCAGCACACTCACCGCCTGCTCCACTTTCGCCACCACTTCGGGGCTGACACCGGGGTCCTCGGCAAAGAAATAGTGGCGGGGCAGCCCGATCCTCAAGCCCCGGATATCTTCCCGCAGCGAGCGGGAATAGTCGGGCACCGGCGCCTGGCTGGATGTCGGGTCCTTCGGGTCATGCCCGGCGATAGCCTGCAGCATGTAGGCCGTGTCCTCCACCGTGCGCGTCATGGGGCCGGCGTGGTCCTGGGACCAGCTGAGTGTTACCACCCCGTAGCGGCTGACGCGCCCGTAGGTAGGCTTAAGGCCCACGATGCCGCACAACGACGCTGGCCCCCGAATGGAGCCGCCGGTGCAGGAACCCAGCGCCCCCAGGCACTGGCCCGACGACACCGCCGAACCGGACCCGCTGCTGGACCCGCCCGTAATGTGGTTCAGGTTCCACGGATTGCAGGCCGGCTCAAATGGAGTGGTCCAGTCCGGGCCGCCCAGGGCGAACTCGTGCATGGCCAGCTTGCCCAGCAGGATGCCGCCGGCCGCCTTCAGCCGGGCGGTGGTGGTGGCGTCCTCGGTGGGCACCCGGTCGATATCCACCTGGGAGCCGGACGTGGTACGTATTCCGGCGGTGTCGTACAGGTCCTTCAGCGCAAAGGGTATGCCGTGCATGGGGCCCCTGTAGGCTCCCCGCAAAACTTCCGCCTCGGCGGTGCGGGCCTGGGCCAGGGCGTCGTCGGCCAGCAGCAGGATGAAGGAATGGAGACGGTCGTCGGTGGCCTGGATTCGGTCCAGGCAGGCGCGGGTAAGTTCCACCGGGGAAAGCTCGCCCTTCTGGATCAGCTCTCCGGCCTGCCGGATGCTCAGGTAGTGGAGTTGGGTATCGGAAGTGGACATCTGGTATCCCTCCATTGGCAGAGTTGGGCCATTGGCAGACTGGGGTTATCCGGCAGGCCGGAACTATGCTTCCGGCCAGTCGGGGTGGAACTCCACCACCATTTCCTCGGCCCCGAAGCTCAGGGTGTGCAGTTCCCGGGCGTAGGCGGCGTAAAGCTCGTAAATGGGCTTCAGGGCATCCAGTTCATCCTGGCTCATGCCCAGACCGGCCCGGTCGGCCATCAGCTTGAATTCTTCCATGGAAACTTCGCCCGAATCAGGCATCTTGTAACCTCCGGATTCCATATCTGTGGCGGCTGGTGTGTTCCTGCAGGGTGGGAATGGTGGGATTATACATTCTCTCCATCCCAATACCACCCTCCCGTCATTCCAATGGTAGCGTTCCATTTTAGGTGATTTGCACCTCTTGACCCGTAGGGGCGGCCCTTGTGGCCGCCCTGGTTTCACCGCGAAACCACCTAAATTGGAACGCTACCCATTCCAATAGAAAACTGGCAGGCCGCAGGGACCCGCCAGTCAACAATAAGCGGTTCCGTGCCCCTCTAACTCCCCGTCAGTATCGTCACCACTTCCGTGGCCAGGCCCTCCGCCCGCTGGCGAAGCTGGTCCCGGTCCAGGTTTTCTATGGGGTGCTCGGTGAAAATGGTGGGGTAGTCCTCGGCGCCCCACATCTTGGCCATGCCCTTGGCGGTGGGAATGAACCGGTCGGTGCAGATGGTCGCCGAAGGCAGGCCCGCCTTCTCCACGTGAATCCCGTCGTGCACACTGCACGCGCTGCAGGACCCTCAATCGCCAATGGCGATCACCACCGCGTCGCAGTCCGTCGCCAGGGCCGCGATGGCCGCCGGGTCGGCGGGTCGGGAAGCGCTGGGCTTGCGGTGCCACTTGACGTCGCCGATTTCGTAGCGGGTCCGCAGTATCTCCGCCAGTTCTTCCAGCAGCACGTCGGCGTTGCGCTTGCTGTCGTCGATGATGCCCACGTTGGCGCCGGCCATGGTCGGCAGGCGGGGCGCGCCGTCAAAAGGCGGCGTTACCGGCTCCGTAGTGGGATTGACCAGGGTGTATTCGCTCATGTTCCCTCCTCCCGTTTCTTAGCCCTTATGAAGACCTCTGTGTAACTCTGCGCTCTCCGCGACTCTGTGGTTAGAAAAACCTAGCCAATAAATCAGCCCCGGTCACAACTACGGCCGCACTTCCCTGGTAACCGACGTCGAACCAACCTTGGGCCCCCAGCTGGGTATTACTGACGACATATTGGACTCCTCGCCGCCGGCGAACACCAGCAGTATATCCTCCGGCCCGCCGGTCAGGGGCACCATTCGCTCCTCGTCCCCCGGTTCCACGTCGCCGGGGAAAACCTGCGCCCGCTTGAAATCGGCCACCGATCGGCGGATGTGGTTGTAAAGGTATTCCTTGACGTCGGCCTTGGTCCAGTCCCGCCACAGGCCGCTGTTGCCGGCAATGGTAACCACCGTCTCCCCCTGCCGGATGCCGGCCGCCGGGTCGCCCACCGAACCGGACGTGGACAGCGACGTACCCAGGGATGACGCCACGTCGGCAATGGCATACAGAATGGCCTCCGGGTGGCCCACGGAACGCACCTGCCGGGGCGCCTCGGACGCGAAGACGGTAACGGCGCTCTGGTCGGCCGAAAAGCCCCGCTCCACATGTAGGGGGGTCCAGTGGGTCTCCGTTTCCGCCTCGGCAATGCAATAGCTGAACTTGCCCGGGTGCCCGATGACGCTGCGGTCGTACAGCCCCGGTATGGCGGCGCAGGCGTTCATCAGGACTAGCCGAATGGCCCGTCCGATGGTGGAGTTGGCCCGGTTGCCGGGGCCGAACAGGTTGTTGCGGGAGTTGATGCCTATTTCCTGGATGACGGGGCCGTTGACGATAACCAGCACGGCCGCCCCGCCCATGCTGGAAGAAGGGCCCACCAGGTTGAAGGGCGGAGCCAGCATGGCCTCGGTGGCGGCCAGCACCACCGGCATGTACTCGGGCTTGCAGCCGGCCATCACCGCGTTGGCGGCCACCTTCTCAGCGGTAATCTCCCGCCGCCGCTCCGGCAGTTCCCCCACAACCTCTGCCCCGTCCCGTCCGCCGGCGGCCAAAAACTCGGCCACCTTCTCGGTGGTGGGAGGAAGAATGGGCAGGCCATCAGTCCAACCCAGTTCGTACAGGGCCTCAACGGCCTCGAAGATGTTGTCCCAGTTTGCGGTGGTGGCGCTGGTCAAGGCTTGGTCTCCTTTATTCCTGGTCCTGAGAGTCGCGGTCAGGCAGTTGATGCCAATAGACTTGGCCGGCATCTACTTCTTCCTGCACTTCGCGCGTGTTGCGAACGCTGGCGATTACAGGGATGGAAGTATGGCTCGTCTGCTCGGTAAGGATTCTGGCGTTACGGATGGCCCGCTTGGTATCCCTCTGGTCGGCCGTGTAAGAAACTTCTACGGCCAGGTATTTGGCCTCTCTCCCATCGCGCGCTAATATAACTATGTCCGCCCGCCGAAAGCTCTTCAGATCATCCGACAGTGGTTGTCCGGCTGCCACATCAAGCGCAATGCTGCCCAGTTCTCCCCTGGTCAGGTTCCTTTCGTACTCCCACCCCATGTCCTGAGGTATGAACTCGGCAGCTTCAGCTATTTCCCTTCGAGAGTAGTACGCTTTCAAGCGAGAACTGTCTCCTTCCATACGGTCGAACTTGATCAGTACGTTTCGGTTGAACCCCCGCTGTTCATCGTTGAACTGTTCTTGCTTTTCATTGAACTGTTCCTGTCTGGCCACGAACCTGTTGACCGTTTCGGTCAACGCTTGAAGGGCGGCAGGAAGGTTAAGCAGTTCATCGCCCAAAATCTGGGCGCGCACCGCTTCCCGCCATTCGGGATTTTCTCGAAGGGCACGCAAGACTTCTTCCGGTGTGTTGATCAAGGTCATGGTTCAGAACTCTCTCGGCAATATTATATCGGCTTTTGCTGGCCGAGATACTAAACGGCAGTGTCTTGTCAAAGCTGTTGAAGATAACTGGAGGTCAACCGCAGTCTGTCAGACAGGGTTGGCCTCCACAAAACCGGGTCGCAACGAGTCCGAGTCCCTACCTCACCCGTTCGTACTTGCTGAAGCTGCGCAGTTCCCTCGGCGGGTCCATGTGGGAGCCGCGGATGGTGTAGGACACCTCGGCCACGTACACCGCGCCGGTGGAGTCCACCGCCACGCCGTGGGGGGCGATGAACTGGCCCGCGCCTTCGCCTTCCTCCTTGGCGCCGAACATGCCCACGCGGTTGCCTTCCAGGTCATAGATCGTCACCCGGTGCCCCAGGCCCGGGGCGTCGTCCACGCCGCCCATGCCGTTTAGCTCGCCGATGTAGATGTGGTTGTCCCACAGCACCATGGCGTCGGGACGGTGTATGTTGCTCCACATGGTGATGAAGCCGCCTTCCGGATCGAAAATCTGGACCCGGTGAGCTTCCCGGTCCACCACCAGGATCCGGTCGTCGGCGTCCACGGCAATGTTGTGGGGACGGATGAACTGGCCGGCGTCGATACCTGGCTCCCCCCAGCTGAACTTGTACTCGCCGTCGCCTGAGTAGCAGTGGATGCGGGAGTTGCCGTACCCGTCGGAGATGTAGATGTCGCCGTTGGCAGGGCGGATAGCCGCCGAGGTGGGCCGGTTGAAGGGCTGCCCGCTCCAGCGGGGGGCCGGATGGTTGCGCTCGCCTATCTCCATCACCTTCTCCCCGTCGGGGGTGAACTTCTGGATGGTGTGGATGCCGTCGTCGGCGGCCAGGATGGAGTCGTCATGGGCGATGTAGAGACCGTGGGTGCGGTTGCTGAACAGGCCCTGCCCGAAGGAGCGCAGGAAGTTGCCGTCCTTGTCGAAGACCATTATGGGGTCTTCGCCCCTCGTGAGGATGAACACCCTGTCTTCCGAATCGCAGACCACGCCCGGGCACTCCAGCAAACGCTTCCCCTGGGGCAGCTTTGCCCAGTCTTCCGCGAAAGTGTATTGAAAATCGCCATACCCGAAAACTTCTGCCATAGCTGTTTTCCTCCTGGTATTTAGCTCTGCGGAGCGACGATCAATTCGGCGTCCATAGAACGCAAAGTTCCCGCCCCGTAGTTTGCGGTCATACTACCTTTATGCCGGGGCAACGTCAATTGGGATTAAATGGGAGTGAGAATTCAGAGCAAAAGGGGGCTGGCTTCCCCTGGAACAACCGCTCTCGCACAACGCCCCGTCTTTACCGCCTTCGCGGCAACCTTGAAATGGAAATACCCCCACCCCCTTGCCAACCCGCATAACCCTTCTCCACCATAAAACCATGACCCAGTCACAACCTTTCCTCGACCGTAGGGGCGCACGGCCCTGCGCCCATTCCCCCACCCCCCACCGCAGGGGCAGCCCTTGTGGCTGCCCTCCAGAGGAAATGGGTAACACTTGTAGGGGCAGCCCTTGTGGCCGCCCTCCCCGACGGCAACCCCCAAAACGGGCCAAAACGGAACCAAACGGGACCATTACTCAAAAATTCCCATTAGTGAACATTCTTCCGCCGCGTCGGATTCGTGGATAAACAGAAAAATGGACCAGACCAACCAGAGGGGGCCAGGGATGCCCACCGTAGGGGCAGACCTGTGTGTCTGCCCTGTCCCGGGGCAAGAACCTCCAAACGGGCCAGGACGGGCCTAAATGGAACCAAATGGAACCATTACCAAAAAAAGGAGTCTGATTGTGCCCCTTTGTGGATCGGGAACACTTAAGTCTGGCGGCGTCTGCGTAGCCTTTCCTCTTCCTCCGGCGGCCGCACATTGCGGAACATAACATAGAGGGAAAGGTCGTATCCAATCTTCAAAACGGCGGAGCCCACCAGCGGCGCCCAGGCAGCGGTAATGTTCCAGATAGCCGTGGTCACCGAGGGCCCCAGGGCCCCCGCGGCGCTGCGGGTTACCATGTTAATGCTGGCCATGGCAACCCGCTCCTCCCGGTTGATCACCGCCATGTTGTACGAGTCCCGGGTCGGAACGTCCATCTGGCTCAGGAAGGCGCGGCATTGCCAGAACACTATCGCCAGCGTGGCCGTGGGCGCGAAGGCCGCGGCCAGCAGGAAGAAGCTGGACGGAATATGGGTGAATACCATTGTGTTCAGCAGCCCGATCCGGTTGGCTATCTTGGCTGATATCCACAGGGACGATGCGGTAAGCAGGTGGGACAGGGAAAAGACCAGGGCCAGCGATTCCACCGTCAACCCGAATTTGGTATAGAACCAGTAGGCCACCAGGCTCTGCATCACCATGGACGTGGTAAATGTATCCACGCTGTACAGGGAGATCAACGTGAATATCCGGCGCCGCGACGGCAGCTTCAACGGGTTCTGCCACTGCTGGCGGATGCTGGCGCCTTCCACGTTCGACGAGACGAAAAGGTATAGGCCCGCCCCGGCCAGCTGGCACAGGGCAAAGCCCAGGAACATTGTCTGGTAGGACGACAGGACGGACAGGCCCAGGCCCTCCTGCAACAGGACCGGGAAACCGGCGGCCAGCGCCCCCAGGAAGGTGCCGGTGCGGGCCACTATGCTGTAGACCGCGAAAATGTCGGTGCGTCTTTCCGGGGGGCCGGTGTCCGGGAGAATGGCGACTTCCAGGGGCTGCGCCGGACTCTCGCCACCCCCTCCGCCGGTGGACAGGCTTCCCAGGAAGGCGATAATCATTAGCGGAATAAAGGCTTCGGTGAAGTACATCGCCAGCCCGGCCGCCGCGGCCAGCAGCGAAAAGACCACCAGGAGACGCCGTCGGCCCACCCTTTCACTGGCTATGCCCACCACCAGCGCAAAGAAAGAAACACCGGCGACCCCCACGGTAAGGATCGCCCCAATCTGCACCAGGCTGAACCCCAGTTCAGCCAGGTAGATGGCAATGATGACGGAAATGAAGCTCTGCGAGAAGGTGCGGATCCCCCGGGCCAGGGTTATCAGCCTCGCATCGCGGTTAACCCAGGACAGGGAAGTAAGGAGTCGAGCTATCATGATGGGTTGGGGTTATCCGTCATTCCAGCTTGCGCCGGAATCCGGAACCCCCGTTGAGTTTTCGGTACAACCTGAATCCCCGGCCTGGCCCGGTGCCACTCCGTCGCCTGCTCGTAGGCGTAGGCGATGTTCAGCAGCCGTTCCTCCGACAGGTGAAGGCCGATCAGCTGCATCCCCACCGGCAGGCCCTCAGAGAAGCCGCAGGGTACCGACAACGAAGCCTACACCAACAGGGCATCCGTGGGGATGAGGCGCTGGCCCGCGGGATCAACCGCCAGTAGGGCGCGCTCCAGGGTGTAGACGCCCAGCAACGCATCGGCGTTGTCATCTCCAAACACTACTACTGTGTTGACCCTTTGGCCCTCGATGCGGACTTGGGTCTCGCCGATGGGGCGCTGGATGGTTGAGCCGTCACCCAGCCGAAACCTGACGGTTTCCGTGGGCTGGACGCCCAAATGCCGGAGCAGCGTGGCGGGCATCTGCGTGAAGGTTGCGCCGGTGTCAACCAGGGCCATTACCTGTTGAAACTCGCTACAGTTAGGGCCGGCGATTTCCAGGAGGTAATGGAAGTTGCTCATCTCAGGCCTCCGTAGTGTAGCCACATTGTAGCACGGCGGAAGCTTACAGCCCCGGCCTCGCCTTGTGCCACTCCGTGGCCTGCTCGTAGGCGTAGGCGATGTCCAGCAGCCTTTCCTCCGACAGGTGGGGGCCGATCAGCTGCATCCCCACCGGCAGGCCCTCGGAAAAGCCGCAGGGCACCGACATGGCCGGCAGTCCCGCAATGTTGATGGGCAACGTGCAGACGTCTATCAGGTACATCTGCACCGGGTCCGCAGTCTTGTCGCCCAGGGGGAAGGCCACCACCGGCGACGTGGGGGTTACCAGCGCGTCCACGGTCTCGAACACCCGCGCAAAGTCCTGGCGGATCAGCGTCCGCACCTGCTGGGCCTTCAGGTAATAGGCGTCGTAGTAGCCGGCCGACAGGGCGTAGGCGCCCAGCATTATCCGCCGCTTTACCTCCGGCCCGAACCCCTGCTGGCGGGTGGTCTCCATCGCCTCCCACATGTCAGGAGTGTCCTGGTAGGAATACCCGAACTTCACCCCGTCGTACCGTGCCAGGTTGGCCGAACACTCTGAGGGGGCAATTATGTAGTAGCAGGCCAGGGCATACTCCGTCGTGGGCAGGGACACCGGTTCCACTGAGGCGCCCAGGGTTTCCAGTTCCCTGATCGCGTCCTCTACCGCCTCCCGTACGCCCGGCTCCATGCCGTCCACGAAGTACTCCCGGGGAATGCCCAGCCTCATTCCCTTTATCTCCCCGGTAAGCCCTGCGGTAAAGTCGGTAACGGGCAGGTCCAGGGACGTTGAATCCCTGGGGTCATAGCCCGCAATGGCGTTCAGGGCGATGGCGCAGTCCGTAACGTCCTTGCCCACCGGCCCGATCTGGTCCAGGGAAGAGGCGAAGGCGATGAGACCGTAGCGGCTTACCCGCCCGTAGGTGGGCTTGAGACCTGCCACGCCGCACAGGGAGGCCGGCTGGCGGATGCTGCCTCCGGTATCGGAACCCAGGGCGACGATGGCCTCGTCCGCGGCCACCGCTGCCGCCGCTCCCCCGCTGCTGCCCCCGGGCACCCGCCCCAGGTCCCAGGGATTATGCGTGGGATAGAAGGCGGAATTCTCGCAGGACGACCCCATGGCAAACTCGTCCATGTTGCCCTTGCCCAGCAGCACCGCCCCCTGGGTCGACAACCTGGCCCAGACCGTGGCATCGTACACCGGCACAAAGTTCTCCAGCATCCTGGACGAGCAGGTGGTAGGTATGCCGTTGGTGCAGATCAGGTCCTTCACCTGCACCGGAATTCCGGTCATTGGCCCGCCCCGTCCCTCGGCCAGGGCCCTGTCGGCGGCCTCGGCCTGCTGCAATGCGTGGTCCTCAGTCAGGGTAACGTAGGCCTTGACCCGATCTTCCACCTGCCCAATACGTTCAAAGCAAGCGCGGGCAAGGTCCACGGCGCTGAAAGACCCGGCGTCCAGTCCGGCCCGGGCCTCGTGTAAAGTCAGTTGCCAAAGTTCAGCCAAGGGGTTCTACTCCTCCAGCACCGCCTTCACCCGGAACAAGTCTCCCTCCCGCCTGGGGGCGTTCAGCAGCGTATCCTCGGCGCTCAGGGATTCCTCCGGCACGTCTTCCCGCATTACCGAGTTCAACTCAACAGCGTGACCGGTGGGTTCCACCGCGCTGGTGTCTAGCTGTTTCAGCAACTCGAACTGGTCCAGGATGTTGGAAAGCTGCTCCTGGAAGGTAACTATCTCGTCCTCGGACAATCCGATGCGGGCCAGGGCGGCTATGTGTTCAACGTCGGCGCGTTCCAGCGGCATAGTTCTTTCCTGGTGTCTGTTTTGCTAGTGGATAGGGCAGCCACAAGTGCTGTCCCAAGGGGTTGTTCGTAGGGGCGACCCTTGTGGTCGTCCTCACCGCCGGAGTAAGTCGGCTTAGTTCATCTCCGACCCGCCGGAGACGCTGATGGACAGGCCCGTAACGTAGTCCGACTCGGCGGAGGACAGGAAGGCGGCCATGTTGGCTATGTCGCCGCCCTGCGCGATGCGGCCCATGGGCACCCGGGTGGACCGTTCCTGCACCATCAGGGCGCGGTGTTCCTCGGCGGACTCCCCCTCCTCGGCCAGGGCGGCGGCGATGAAGTCCACCCGCTCCGTGTCCACCAGGCCGGGGCAGATGGCATTGACGTTGACCCTGTGCGCCGCCATTTCCTGGGCCAGGGCCTGGGTAAATCCCACCAGGGCGAACTTGGAGGCGCAGTAAACGGCGTAGCGGGCAATGCCCCGCTTGCCCGCCCCGGAGGAGATGATGATTATCTTGCCGCCCCCGTTGCCGTTGTTGCTTCGATCCACCATGTGCCGGGCCACGGCCCGGGAGCACAGGTAGGTGCCGCGGACGTTGACCCGCATCACCTCGTCAAAGGCGTCCTCTTCCAGGTCCACCACCAGCACCCGGTCACGGCCGGGGCGGGAACCGGCGTTGTTGACCAGGATGTCAATCTTGCCGAACCGGTCCAGAACCTGCCTGACCATATCGTCCACCTGGGCGCTGTCGGAAACGTCGGAAAATATGCCCAGGGCCTGCCGGCCCTCGGCCTCTATTTCCTTGACCACGCTGGGCAGCCCTTCCCAGCCTTCGGCCCGGTCCTCGGCCCGAATGGCCGTCATGGATTCAGGAATATCGGTAACCACCACGTCGGCGCCCTCCCGGGCCAGGCGGGTGGCGATGGCCCGGCCAATGCCGTTACGGCCCCCGGCGCCGGTTACTATGGCTACCTTTCCGCTAAGGTCGTACATTTCATTGCCTAATTTTCTATTTATCCACGAATGCACACGAATATCCACTAATGTATTCGTGAGAATTCGTGTCCATTCGTGGATAAAGCTCTACCTGCTGGGCAGGGAAATCAGCGCCGTGCCGCCCACGTAGCGTTCGCCAGCCTCGCCCATCATCAGCACATCGCACTCCACCAGGTTCTCACCGTCCTCCTGCCGGGTATCGGTAACGGTGGCGGAGATGAGCAGGGGCTTGTTGTGGGGCACGGGCTGGCGGAATACCAGGTCCAGGTCTTTGAGCGATTCCGGCCCCGCCCAGTCGGTAAGGGCCTGGCTCATAATGGCCATGCTCATTACCCCGGGGACGATGGGGCCGGGCAGCCCCGACTTCTCGGCAATCTCCTGGCTGGTAAAGCGGTTGGGCATGGGGTTGCCCCACAGTTCGCAGAAGGTGGCCACGTTCTCGTCGGTGGCCACCAATTCCACCGGGCCTATCTCGTCTCCCAGGTCTATGTCTTCAAAAAAGAGGTTGATTGGGTCAGCCATCGCTCGCGCTACTCCCGGGAAGCGTAGGATTCCTGGACGTCGGCCACCACCACCCCGTCCTGGTTGGTGAAGGTGGTCTCCCACACCGTGAACACCATGGTGCCGCTCCGCCCCGTCTTGGGATAGACCTCCTTCAGGTGGGACGAAGCCAACAGGCTGTCCCCGGCCACGATTGGAGCGCGGGACTGGACCCGCTGGCCGGCGTGGAAGCGCATTACCCCGAATTTCAGCTCAATGTCGGGCAATTCCACGTTTCGCACCAGCATGGTAACCAGGGTCGGCGGGGC
>JAJEDS010000152.1 GCA_022821365.1 Dehalococcoidia bacterium
CTACTCAGCGCCAAGGAGCGGGCCAAGGCCGAAGCCCTGGCCCAAGTCCAGATCGCAGCCGACTAACCATCTCAGCCGACTAACCATGGTGACATTTTCGCTTTCCATTTAACGGGACAGAATCGCTGGACAACAACACCATAGTCCGGCTCCACCCCCTCCACACACTCCCGAAGAAACTCCTCCACCTGGCCCAGACTGGCTTCTCCTCCCATTCCCCCTCCTCCCGTCCACAACTTCTTCCCTACCTTCTATAGCCTACTTTAACCTCTTCCCTCCCTTTCTACCTAATTTGTTGGAACAGATGGGGTTTTACCCGCCCCCAACATTTAGCAGCCAATTGTCCCAATAGCTTGCGCTTGCACTTAAAGCACCTAACAGTACTCCATACCCTGGTTAATCACGAAAATCCGGTCCCTTTGCGCCAGGTCTTTCTCCACCGACAGTTCGGCGGCAGGGAACAACTCCCTGGCTAACGATTCCACTGCCGGTACCTGTTCCGGGTCCAATTCCAGCAGGATTATCCCGTGATCCTTCAACTTGCCAGGGGCCTGTTGAAGCAATCGGCGGATCAGGTCCAGCCCGTCCGGGCCACCGTCCAGGGCCAGTTGGGGTTCCTGACGCACCTCGGGCTGCAGGTTGGCAATCCGGTCCGAAGGAATGTAGGGCAGGTTTGCCAGGACCAAATCAACGGGTTCGGGCACCGGTTCCAGCAAGTCACCTTTGCCCAGGGAAACACGGTCGAGCACGTTGTGAGCGCGGACATTGTAAGCTGCCACGTCCAGTACGTCGTCGGCGCAGTCGACCGCAAAGATTCGGGCTGCCGGCAGGTGAAGGGCCAGGTTTATGGCAATGGCCCCGGTCCCTGTCCCCACATCGGCAATTACCAGTTCCGGCGTTTCCATTCCCATCAGCGCCATGAACAGAGCGTGCTCCACCAGGCACTCCGTTTCCGGCCGGGGGATCAGCACATTGGGGTTCACCAACAGGTTGACGCCGTAGAATTCCTTGTATTGCAGGATGTACGCCAGGGGTTCCCGCATCAGACGCCGTTCCATTATCTGGGCCAGCGCCTGTTCCTGTTGGGATGTAAGTTCCGTTTCCTGTTGGGAGAAGAGGTCGTGACGCTGCAGGCGCATCACGTTCATCAGCATCACCTCGGCTTCGAGGCGCGCGTCAGGTATGTGGCTGGCTTCAAGGGTACGGTGGGTCTGCTGGACGGCTTCGCGGAGAAGGGACATAGGGCTAACCGACGGCTTTAGGCCGTCACCTCTTCCAGCAAGCGGCCCTGTTCCCACGCAATCAGAGCGCCGATAATGTCGTCCAGTCCCGCTCCGTCCATGATGTTTGGAATCCCGTGGAAGCTGGAAGAAATCCGGTGGTCGGTAATCCTGTCCTGTGGATAGTTGTAGGTGCGAATCTTCTCCGACCGGTCGGCGTGACCAACCTGGGACCTGCGGTTTTCGGAGATTTCGGCGTCATGCCGCTCCTGCTCGGCTTCGAACAGCCTGGCGCGCAGCATGGCCATAGCCTTCTGTTTGTTTTTATGCTGGGACCGCTCGTCCTGGCACACTACTACCAGGCCGGTGGGTTCGTGGACGATTCGAACGGCGGTGGCCACCTTGTTGACGTTCTGTCCCCCGTGGCCGCCGGCGTGGAAAATGTCGATACGCAACTCGTCCTGGTTGACATTGATTTCCACTTCATCAGCCTGGGGTAACACGGCAACGGTGGCAGTCGATGTGTGGATGCGCCCCTGGGCTTCGGTTTCCGGTACCCGCTGCACCCGGTGAACGCCCCGCTCGTACTTGAGCCGGCTGAAGGCGCCCCTGCCCTGAATTTCCAGCACCACCTTGTTATAGCCACCCAGATCGGAGGGATTGGAGTCCATTGCCTCCACCCTCCAGTGCTGCAATTGGGCATAACGGGTGTAAAGTCGGGCCAGGTCTCCGGCAAAGAGGCCTGCTTCCTGTCCTCCAGTGCCGGCGCGTATCTCGACGATAACGTCCCGCTCGTCGTTCGGGTCCTTGGGCAGCAGGGCGATCTTCAGCTCCTCGGCCAAGGCTGCGAGACTCTGTTCAACGGCCTCCAGCTCTTCCCGTGCCATCTGGACAATTTCGGGATCGCCGCCTTCGGATACCAGCGCCTGCAGGTCGGACTCTTCAGTTTGCAGCGACAGGTGCCGCTGGGCTATTTCGACCAGGTCCTCCAGGCCGGCCCTTTCCCTGGCCAGCTTCTGGATCTGTTCGAAATTGGCGGCCACCTCCGGCCGACCCATTTCCGCTTCAATTTCCTGGTTGCGCCGGACAATGGCGTCCAGCTTGTCAAATATGGAACTCATCGCAATTCTCGATGAAGATTGCCAAGAATAATCCGAATCCAGGGGCATTAATATGGTAATAGTTTATACCACTGCTTAACTGACAACAAGATCATTATACAAAAGTGGCCTGATAATCGTCGAACGCAGGACATAACCCATGGGGCAATCGCATTTTGGAAAGTTTTAGGGAAACCATCGGCTGTTGTGGGCCGAAAAAGCTGGTTCCGCCGGAAAATGGTGATAGTTCGTCAAATAATACGCAGCTTTACGGAGGGAAGAAATTATTCAATTTCCCGCTCATTTCCGCTCATTTCCGCTAACTCCCAGTAGCCTGGCAATTTATGGGCTGCCTGCGATATTTCAACGCGGCCGCTCGGAGGCGCTTATGGAAACGGAGGATAAACGGAGTATTCCCTGATTCCCCGAATTCAGGATAATGGGGCGCCAGGTAAGGAGGCAAGAGGCTGCTGCCAGTAAAAAGCGGGACCGGCACGATAATCACACCAGTGAGGAGGCGGGACTTCATAATGCGATCGCCCTGACACAACCCATGGGCCAATTGCAGAGCCAAACTTGCAACGCCTTGAGGGTTACTCTCACTCTTCAGCTTTGACGCCGTAGTGTATTGCAACCGTTCCAAAGCCCAGTTTCCTAGACCCCACATCCGTCAGTCCCA
>JAJEDS010000003.1 GCA_022821365.1 Dehalococcoidia bacterium
AATGGCTTGATAGGTTAGGGTATTGCCTATTTGGGTATTTGTTCGGTTTGGTAGCTGTCATGGCAGCCCTGCTCACGATGTCTCACGAGAGTCGGGACCGAATGGCGGCGGAATACTTTACCCAAGAAGGTGTACTTTCCGACGATGCAGGCGTAGCCTTTTCAA
Source organism: Dehalococcoidia bacterium (assembly GCA_022821365.1). Classification (GTDB taxonomy): domain Bacteria; phylum Chloroflexota; class Dehalococcoidia; order Lucifugimonadales; family UBA3495; genus Bin22. The sequence continues at coordinate 166 of JAJEDS010000003.1, forward strand.
TCGTGATGTCTCCCGTCCTAATTATGATGGTCCCCTTAGTGGCCGCAGCATATGTTGAAATGTTTGTATCAATAAGGCGCCAATGGCAGGAAACGAAGACCTTCAGAGAGAGGCTAACCTTCGTGGTGCTTTACTCATTCCTTGCGATGTTCGCCATAACCCTCATTCTTTCTAACTTCCTGTAGCAAGTGCGGTGCTCCCGTTCTTTCTGACGAAATCCCTTGCTCATACCATGGCAGCCACACCTTGAGGAGGGGTTTAGACCCTCGCTGTTACGCAAGTGCTGGTGCTGTGCGAAATTGAGCAGGGCAGGAGCGCTGCGAGGCAGCCGCCGCGGACTGTCCGTGCTGACTGCCATCCTGGAGCGGGCCTCGGCGGCAGCGCTACATCGCCGCCGGTGACGTGCGCCGGAGCGCGGGAACTTTAGTCTGGCCAGGGAAGTCGGAGTCACGCCCGACTCCGGCTCCCGCCGGTTGTTCTGGCGTTTCCGGGGAGTTCCGTTCCTCCCCTCCAACATTCAGTACCCGACCCTCGGTAGGGTGAATATATACCCAAGGTCCTGGGCGTCGCCCCCAGTTTGTGCCGCAACACTTTCACAACATTGCGCAGTAGCCAGCCCTCCCCCACTCGCTCCGGACCCCACTCCCGCTTGAGCAGCAAGCTGAGGGTCAGCACGTTGGGGGCCTGCGCTGCCAGTTGGTAGAGCACCGCGTACTCTGTGGCAGTCGATTTCACCTCGGTACCCACGGGCCGTGGACTTGGCTACGGCCTCTAGATGTAGGGCAGCCGCGCAATCGGCGATTCCACCTCTAACCGAGGCACCAGTATGATCCCCCACGAGCGGGATAGTTCCCCTCTTATGCCTGAGAAAGCGAATCCTGACAACCGTTCGAAGTTGGAGGGATTCGCCTGCCAGATCCCTGTCATATTGACGAAAGCCAGTATCCAGAAATCCTTGCCACACTTGGTCTGAATTCCGGCGCAGGCCGTAATGGCGCGTTCCAAGGCCGGATGACCTATCAACTCTGATCTGTTACTGTGCCTTAAGCCTCGTTGACAGACTCAGCAAAGATTGATACAGTCAAAGGGTGATTTTCCCTGTTGTCCGCTTCGGCGCACATCAGGTCAGTATCCCTTGTAAAATCGGCACGGCTTGATACGTGCCGATTTCCCCTTTAAGGAGACCCATGGCCAATCGGGTAGCCATATTCATAGACGGCGCTTATTTGGACCACGTACTAAGGGTTGAATTCGAGAATGTTCGCATAAACTACCGGCTCTTGTCCGAAAGGCTTGCTGGTGAATCCGATATTCTACGGACTTACTACTACCATTGCGCTGCTTATCAAGGTAACCCTCCAACTGCCGAAGAAAGTCAGAGATATGGAGCACAGCGAGCTTTCTTTGCTTCTTTGGAAAGGTTGCCAAGATACAACGTCAAACTAGGCAGATTGGCACTCCGCTACGACAGAAGCGGCCAGAGGAGGTTTGAGCAGAAACAAGTCGATATTCTCCTTGGGGTTGATTTGGTGCAACTTGCAGCGAAACAAAACATCCAGGAAGCGATATTGGTCGCGGGAGACAGCGACTTCGTTCCTGCCATAAGGGCAGCCAAGTCTGAAGGCGTATTGGTGAAGCTCTTCCACGGGCCCAAACCGCATAACGAACTCTGGCAGGAGTCGGACGAAAGGATACGCCTGGATCGCAACCTGATAAATCTGGTGCTCAGACGCGGGAAACCTCCCCTTCCGTAACTCTTCAGGTTTGGAGAGATTTCCGTGCCAATCCCCCCTTTACACCGGCGAAAGCCGGGTATCCAGGAGTACCTGCCATTCTTGGTCTGTATTCCGCATAAGCCTATCTGAATTCCGGCCTGCGTCGGAATGACGCGTTCCAGGGCACAATGACTCATCAACTCTGAACAGTTCCCAACCCCGCTGCATTCTCAATGGCAACTGGATGAAGGCCCACGTTTCGATCAACTAGATTTCTATCAGGAATTCGCCCACTTCCTTCACATAGACCGCAATGGTCTCCTCGTCTCTCTAGTTCTACACCCCCCGGCCAGAATCAGGAGAGTGTCAATGGCGGGGAGATAGGGAACCAATCAGACGGAAGTGGCAGCTAGAATAGTGCAACCTTTGCTTATCTCAGTTCCTTAACTGGGATCTATGTCAAGCCACCTGACGTTAACCGCTATAATAGCGATGAGGATTACCCTTCGACTGGGGGCACGGAGACAAGCCGCCAGTAAAGAAACGTCTCCGAAAACCCCTTGGGTGCATTAGCGGTTTTTGTTCCCCTTTCGGCGGTTGGCCGCAGTCTGCATAGCCTGCAAGTTTCGTGGTGAGTCGCTGCCACCTTTCGACCGTGGTTTCCGGTGGTCAACTTCCCATCCTTGATTCCCATTTGTTCCGTAGGCTGGCTTGTAAATCTGGTTGCCCGCGCTATCTCGCCGATACAGGTTAGGATTCTTGCCTCGTATTGGTTTGGCATTGTCCCACGCCTGTTGCTTCTGCCGTTCCGTCGCCATAATTCCAACTCTCCAGATCATTCTTAACATAATTTTACAACCCGATCTGAAGGTGAACAAGTAACCTGAAGGCACATGGTCTGGTGTGCGTCTACGGGCCGCTGCATATCTTTGCCGATGAAGGGCTGAAATGCCTGTCCGGCGAGAGGGCATGATGTCGAGGATACGGCCCCGGGAGAAGCGTCACGAGCGGAGAACATCACTAGAGCGGCGAATGGGATTGGCCCGACACCCCCGGCGATGGCTTCAAAATGCTGGACGAGCTGAGCCGCGAGGAGATTCTGCGAGCCCTGGCCGGACTGGACGAATGGATCGAAGCCCATAATGAAGAAGTTACATATTCCTTCTTGCCCTGGGGCTGCTGCACAGCAGGCTGCCAGACAACCACCGCGCGGTGGAGGGCTTCAGCAGGGGCATCGCCGGGCCGGAAGGCGATGCCCCTGCTCACCTGAACCGGGGGGCAACCCTGACCCTCTAAAAGCGGTACGAGGAAGCGGTTACGGATTTCGACTGGGCCGTTGAGGACCTGGACCGTGCCGTCAGCTTGGCCCTCAGCATCCTTTCGCTGAATCCGACCGCCAAGTCGCCGCTGAACTGGCCGGAGGCAACGGCGGCGTATAACTCCGGCGCTGTTGGTGCTTGGCCGCGCGGAGCCCATCGCTACTCCGTGCCCCCAGCCGTCTCTGGAATTATGATCGCCATGCCGCCTGGGATAGAATACGCCAGCCGGGCGACGTGCCACACCTCACCGCCGGTTAATTCCGCGCCTTCGAACCACTGGGCCACGCGGTCATAGTCGATGCCAAGGCGCTGGGCGAACTCCTCCCGCGACAGACCGGCAAGCTCGATCAGCCTTTTCAGCCGCTCACCGAAGTCCTCCGGGAAGGGCGGGGAGCAACAGTCCTCCTCCCGCTCCATTTCGTTCATAGTCCTACCTCCCTATTGTCCGTAGGCGCCCGCTCTGGCGGTTGGGGCACCCAGGTTCCGAGATGTACCGCTGCCCGAGTAGTATCTCTAACTCTAAAGTGAGCCAATCCCCAGCCTGTTCGCGCCCGACGGTACCGCGGCGGGTAAGCGCCCCGGCTATCAAGCCGTCCACCCCGTCGCTGTCAGCGGCACATTCCGCAGCAGCGGGCCCACCGGATTTGGCCGGTAAAACTCACTGGGGGCGGCGTATGCCACTGCTGTGCCAGGGCGTCCATAGCCCGTACATTATATCCCCACATGCCCCGACAAACCGCTGCTTGCCTGCGCCGTCTCCGCAGTGACTGTCGACACTGCCGGCACCAACGGCCAGACCCGGGCAGCCGCATGGCGCGGGACTCACGGTAAAAATCAGGGGAAGAACGGCCACCGGTCATCCGGGCGAGGCCGTAACCGTTCCCTCCTCCCGCTCCTCCACCGCCATCCGGTAGCCCTTCCGTGGCTCGGTGACGATGTACCTGGGCTCGGCGGCATCGTCGCCCAGCTTGCGGCGCAGCCGCTTCACCAGGTTCCGCACCAGCCAGCCTTCGCCCACCCGCTCGGGACCCCACACCCGCTGCAGAAGCACGCTCTGGCTCAGCACCAGGGGAGCGTGGACCGCCAGCTCGTAGAGCACCGCGTACTCCGTGGCCGTTAACTCCACCGTCTCCCCATCCACTGCCACCATGCGCTGCGCGTAGTCGATGCTCAATCCTCCCAGGGCGCGGGACCCTCCTGGCTCCTCGCCCGGGAGCGCCTCCAGCCGCTTCCTGAGCGCCGCCCTGATCCGGGCCGCCAGTTCCGTCTGGGAGAAGGGCTTCACCAAATAGTCGGCGGCCCCCATGTCCAGGGCCCGGGCCACGGTATCGTCCTGGCCGTAGGCCGACACGAAGATCACCGGCACGTCCGCCGTCCTGCGGATGTCGTGCATCAACTGGATGCCGTCGCTGCCCGGCAGCACCAGGTCGAGGAGCGCCAGGTGGGGCTTCTCCTCAGCCATCAGCTTCGGCACCTCGGCCGGGTCTCCGGTGACTATCGGCGCGTAGCCCGCCCTGGTCAGGATATCCCGGATGTAGCGCAAAGCCTGGGGATCGTCGTCCACGGCCAATACCCGCACCCGCTCTCTTGTCGTCCGCCTGGTCCGCGCGGGGGATGACGGAGCCGGCGCGGGAACCGCAACCCCTTCCGCCATCGGCAGTGTGAAGGTGAACTTGGCCCCCAGGCCCGGGCCGTCGCTCTCGGCCCGGATGCGTCCCCCGTGGGCCTCCACGATGCCCTTGCAGATGGCCAGGCACAGCCCCGACCCGTCCACGCCGGACGCCGTTTCCGTGCCCAACCCCCGGGAGAACTTCCGGAACAGCTCCGGAAGCAGCTCCGCCGGTATGCCTCGTCCCTTGTCCGTTACGTACACCGCCACGTACACCCCCTCCCGGGCGGCGGCCACCGTAATGGGCGACCCGTCGGTGGAATAGCCCACCGCGTTGGAGAGCAGGTTGTCCAGCACCTGCACCACGCGCCGCCGGTCGGCCAGCACCAGGGGCAGGTCCTCGGCCAGCTCCACCTGCAGCGGGTTCTTCGCGTCTCCGGCCCGGAATCTGGCGCTGGCCTCCTCCACCAGCGATGGCAATTCCGCCGGCTCCGGCTCCACCGCCAGGGCGCCGGTTTCAATGCGGGCCACGTCCAGGAGGTCGCCGATGAGGAAGCGCATATGCTCGGTCTGGTCCTGGATGATACGGAAGAACGGGCGCATCTCCGCCGGGTCCAGCCGGGCCGATTCCGCAGCCAGGGTATCGGCAGACCCCTTGACGGACATCAGGGGCGTCCTTAGCTCGTGGCTGACCATGGCCAGGAACTCGGCCCGCAGCCGCTCCTGTTCCTCCAGGGGCGTCAGGTCCTGCAGGGTAACCACGAAGGAAGTCACAACTCCCTCCTCCGAGAGGATGGGCGTGGCGTTGAGCAGGACCCTGACACTGCGCCCGTCGGGGACCCGCAGCACGACCTCCTCGGCCCGCACCGTCTCCCCGGAACTTAGCAACTCGGCCAGCGGGAGGTCCATCAGGGAGAATTCCCTCCCGTCGCCCCGCACGCAGGTAATCACCTCCAGCAGGTCCTCCGCCGGCCGGTCTCCCTCCCGCAGGGGGTCGACGATGCGCCGGGTCTCCCGGTTGACCGACGCCAGCTCCCCGGTCCGGGCGTCGAAGACCGCCACGCCCACCGGCGTGGTATTGACCAGGGTCTCCAGGTCGGCCCGGGCCCGCCGCTCCTCCCGGTGGGCGCCGGCGTTGGCGATGACCAGGGCCGCCTGGGCGGCGAACATCACCAACGTCTCCTCATCGGCCAGGGTGAACTCCTCCCCGTCCTCCCGGTCTCCCACGAAGACGTGGCCCACCAGGACGCCCCGGTGGAACATGGGCGCTGCCATGAAGCGCAGCACCTCCACCGGCATGGGGAAAGTAAAGCCAGGGAAGCCCAGGCCGCGGACGTACTCGGCCAGGTCGGGCACTCGCAGGGGCCCGGATATGCCGGTAAAGGCCCGAAAGATCTGCAGCCCCTCCGGCGTCAGCCACAGCTCCTCGGCCTCCTGGGCCGTGGTTCCCGAGGACAGAAAGTCCCGCACCCCGCCGGCGTCGTCCAAGAGCGTCATCACGCCGTAGCGGGCGCCGGTCAGGGAGCGGGCGGAGTCCAGCGCCCCCTGGAGCACGGTATCGAAGTCCAGGCTCTCGTTGATGCGGAGACTGGCCTGGCTGAGGCGGGACAGGCGCTCCCGCAGGGCCTCGATCTCCTGATAAAGCTGTTCCGGCTGGTCCATTGCTTCCTCCCGGCCCGGACCCCGGCGACCGCTGCGGCGGGGCGCAGGACCCGGTGGCATAACTGGTCAAGGGTAATGATACAACAAGTATTACATAAAAAGACAAGAAAGATACGGACTATTTCACGGGTTATGGTGTAGCGTTTTGCTGACCTTATTTGCTCGTAACGCCAGCGGCAGGTTGGCGCCACCGGGCGGAGCAGGCACGGAATCCGGGCGTGGCGGCTGAACCAGCGACCGCGATACCCGGGTTCGAAGGGCCGCCGGAACTCGACCGGGAACGCGGCACACTTATCCAGGAGACAGCACGGCGATGTTCAAGCTAACCAACAGCACCGGCAAGGCAGGCCGCCTCTTGAGGGCAGCCCTGCCCCTGTCAGCTTCCACCCCCCCCCTTAGAGGGGTAGGTATGGACTGTTACGGGGGCGCATGATGGGTGACCTGCAAGCCTTTCTTGGGTTCCGGCCAGGGTTCGGGCAGCAACC